>JAUPLM010000190.1 GCA_030836965.1 Thermodesulfobacteriota bacterium
GATCTTTGCAGATGAAGCTCTCTTTGGCGGCAGCGAAGGCTTCCGTTCCCGGCGGCGGAGAGAGAACGGTGAAAGCAAATTCGGCGGGCGCGAGTTCCTCTATCGTCTTATGGACTATTTCGAAATCCTCTTTTCCGAAATCGGGGTTGATCATCAACGCGGCATGAATATTCAAATTGAGATTTCGAAGAATCTCCCGCGCTTTTCGGTTCTGAGCGGGCGTGGCTTTTTTATTATATCCCGTCAAATTATTCTCTTCGAGTGATTCTAATCCTACATAAACAAGTTCGAGCCCTGCCTTTTTCCACAGCGCGAAAAGCTCGGGGTGCCGGCAAATCGTATCGCTTCTTGCCCATGAGAGATATTTTTTCCTTACACCGCGCTCGATCAGCATTTCGGCAAGCCGCCTCATTCGTTTGGCGTTGATGAATGTTTCATCATCAACAAAGTAAATATATTCCTGAGGAAGGGAGGCAATCTCATCGACCACATCCTCTATGTCGCGCTGAAGGTATTTCCCGTTTGCAAGGAAGTGAACAACACAGAAGCTGCACCTGTTCGGACATCCGACGCTTGTTCTCACGCAGGCGATCCGGGGAAAAAGAGTTTTCAATTTCTGGTTCGGTTCGCCGTAGCAAATGCAGTAATATTTCGATATATCGACCAGGTCGCGCCGGGGGCGGGTGTTGATGCCGTCAGGGTGAAGCGGTGGGGGCGGTTTAACGGCAAGGCGGTCGAAATTCGGCGAACCGGTATGTAAAATCCAGTCTGTTTCCGGAATCGGTTGTCCGCTGTCAACAGCTTGCAGGATAGCCTTGATCGCCGAAACGCCGTCTCCCCTGACAACCAGATCGAAAAGCTCCGGGGCTTTGCAATCTGTGGGATAGCTTGAAGCGTGGATACCCCCCAGGCAAGTCAGAACGCCCGGCAGAATCTCTTTGGCCAGACCGGCCAGTTCCCTGTTTATGAGGAACTGCCCTGAAAAGCCGCCGAAGCCGACTATATCGGGGCGGTATTCCTTCAGCATCCGCGTGTACGCCGTCAAAGGCCTTTTTTGCACTGCCAGATCGCAGATACGGACGTCATGAGGAGGCTGCACCGCTCCGGCAATAAGCTCCTGAGCGTAAGGTTCGAGCAATAACATGGTCTGAAGCCACTGCGAGGTCGGCAGATAGGGGTTAGGTCTTACTAACAGTACTTTCATGTTAATTATCCATGTCCGGAAATCAGTTGCTTTAATATTTTATGAATACCGGCTTTCGCCGGGGTGACGATTTGCGCGGTCCGGAACCTAGCTTGATAAGGGCCGGAAATGCCGGAAAAAGAGCTTCCGGGTCTTTTTACGGTCTTTTCTTTTTGCAAACGCCTATTTGAATAAGGTCAGGAACATTCTCCACCGGCCGGCAGGTATCCTGCTCCGTCAAACCGCCCGCGGAAGTTTCTGAAACAGGGCCAACCGGGCCTGTTCCCTTGAGGGCTTCCCGCGGTCCCGTCCTTCCCTCCCATTTACCGCATCGTCCGCCGGTTCTTCCGATGACTTCATCCGCATCGAGGACCTCGATGATTTCACAATAATTGGGGCAATCCCCGCATTCGAAACCCTTTGTAACAATGACATGCGTGGAGGCTTCAATTCCCCGGTATTTTGTCTGTTCGATGCCTGATTTTGATGCGATCAGTGCTGCCCCATAGGCTCCCATAACCATATTGTAGGGCGGAACCAGTATATCACACTGAAGCGCTTCCCTGAAAGCCCGGCAGATTCCCTTGTTAGCGCTCACTCCTCCCTGAAGAACAATAGGCGGTTTGATCTCCTTCCCGTTGCACACATTTGAAAGATAGTTCCGGACAAGCGCGTGACACAGCCCCATCATGATATCTTTCTGTTTATGCCCGGCCTGCTGTTTGTGAATCATGTCCGACTCGGCAAAGACTGTACAGCGGCCGGCTATGTCCGTAGGATCTTCCGATGTCATCGCCCGGGTGCTCAATTCTTCAATCGTAATATTCAATCGTCTGGCCTGCGAATCGAGAAAGCTTCCGGTACCTGCGGCACAAAGCAGATTCATTGAGAAATCGACGATAGCTCTGTCTCTGACAATAGTGACCTTGCTGTCCTGTCCGCCGATTTCGAATATCGTGCGCACGTCGGGATAGAGATGTATCGTCGCGCGGGCATGGGCCGATATTTCGTTTTTAATTACATCCGCGCCTACAACCGCGCCGGCAAGAATTCTTCCGCTTCCTGTTGTGCAAACACCCTTGACGCAATACGTGTCAGGCAACTGTGCGGTGAGTCGGGAGAGACACTGCTGCACCGACTCGATCGGGTGGCCTTCCCCCCGCATGTAAATTTCAGCAAGCACTTCACCTTCCGGCGTAATGACGACGCAATTCGTGCTGATGGAACCGACATCAATCCCCATGTAACAGGCTTTTTCCATTGGGTTACCCACGGCGCGCATTCTCCCTGCGACCGGCGGCGGAGCCGCTTTTTCTTCTTTCCATGAGAACATCGGCAAAGGCTTCCAGGCGTGTTGCAATCCCGACGCCGCAGGTATGTTCATCATAAGACATTTCCAGTATGGGAATGTCCTTGTCTTTACTGACACGCTTCAGGATCGGCCGTATGCTGACTTCAGGCATGCATCCGGAGGGACACAGATGAATCATGCCGTCATACCCAGCATCCGCGCAATGGATCGAGTTTGCGACGGAATCGAGGGCATGTCCTCCGACCGAATTCTGCAAATACCGGTCCGCGATCCGGGACAGAGACTTTCCCCGGCTCCGGTTGAGAAATATGATCCGCGTTATGTTCTCCAACTCTTCTCCAAGCAGAAAGAAGTTTTTCAGCTCAATCCCCTGGCTGCCCAGTATATATTCGATGTTCTTGTTCAAACACTTGTCCCGCAAAAAAGATATTTCACCGACCAGTCCCACCCTGAGCGGTTTTTTCTCTTTATCAACCGGAATATCCGCGAAGCTCCCGGCAACCCTCCTGCGGAGAGACCGTGTCTCGGCCATGGTTTTTGATTCACTGAGTTTCACCAGCAGCTTGTTCATGACCCGCGTGGTGTCGCCGTGAGTTATTTCGATGGGTCTTGTCCGCCAGGCGGCCATCTCCAGTTCATCGATCACTTTGATTTTTAAAACGGTATGGAACAAGGGTTTGATAAAAGTGATCGGTCCCGGATCAAAATGCCGGACGATCGGCGGTTTGAATCCATCGAAACCGAGGCCGAAGATCTTGATTTTCAGCCCCAGATCCTTGAGGATCTGGTCTATCATGTGGCGATAGTATCTAAGCCTGCATGTCCCGACACTGTTGATCATGAAAGCATATTCCACGCCGGCCCTGTCCGCTTCAATGAAGTGGCCCAGATGGGCCTTTAGCGGCAGACAGACGGATTCCGGGGCAGCTTCTATGCCTAACTTCAGGGCTTCAGGCGTCGTGGCGGTAGAAGCCCAGGCCTTGATCCCGAGAGATTCGACCGCTGTGGCGAGGGCGATGGTGTAGTTGCCGATATTAGGGATAGCCATGTAGGTCATGAACGCCACCCGAGCGAATCAACAAATGCCTCCACACGCGTATCCATCCCGGACTGAGCCAGATGCTCATCGACCATGAGATACATGAAAGGGATCTTCTTTTCTTTCATCAGACTCCGGTACGTATCGATCATCATGGAATCACAGCCGCAATTAAATACCGTAATCTGGATAACCCCGGCATAATCTTCACGGGAGATGGTCTTCATGGTGTGATAAATCAAATTGGCTGTGCTCCACAGTATATAGCTCTTTGCCGGAGTTTCCTCCGCAAAAGAGATCAGTTCGACTTCGCCGCCCATCTTTTCCAGCTTCTGCAGAATCGGTCCCGCGATAAAATTGTCATGAATGACATAGGGATGTCCGATAAGCAGGAAACGCGGCCCCCCCTTTTTTTTCAGGGACCGAACCGGCTGATTCTTTGCCGATTCCATGGCCTTCAATGAGCTGTTAACGGCGGACCGGATTTGACTCTTTTGACATTTCAGCTGTTTTCCGAGAAGCATCAGACTCTCGGACAGGGGACGCCTGCTCTCGTCAATTTCAACAGACAGGACTTCCGTTTCCCGGGCGATATCCGCCCTGGCCGCATCGGGAAGCGGACCAAACTTCGGACAGGAGAGATGGTTCTTTATGGTAGACAGGACACGGGGCACAAAAACCATGTCCGTTTTTCCGACCAGCTCGGCAAGATGAGCATCAAACAGTTTGTTCGGCAGACAGTGTTCCGTTTCGGATATTTGAGAGGCTTTCTCAACCGTCCTGATCGTGGACGGCCCGGAAACAACGGGTTCCATTCCCAGTTCGCTGAAGAAGGTCTCCCACAGGCCGGGGTAGATATAGTAGAAGAACATTCGTGGAATTCCTATCCTGAGAGATCGATGTCCCGGGGAGGCTGATTTCCGCGGCCATGCTGGGGTAATGTACTTCAAGAAGTTATGGCCTGTGTCCGTTGTCACTTAAACACGTGATGAATTTTTTTTGATATTTGATATTGTTGATAAGGCATTGCTTTTTCACGCGAAGAGTATATGAAGAAGGCATTTGTGTGTCAAGAGGATTATGGCCGCATGATATGGTTAACAGTGACACAAAAATTATCCGATCCGGTGAAGCTGCATTATTCTTTTTGCCATCTTCTGATTTTTCCGCTTGCCGTTTTTTCAAGTGTTTTTACAGGATTAATTTCCTTGGGAACCTTGTATGAAGCTAAAAGCGGGTAGCAGAACCTGCGGATTTCGTCCGTATCAAAATCAGGACTTGTTCCCTCTTTAAAAACAACCTTCGCGCAGGGCAGTTCGCCGTATCGCGGATGGGTAACTCCGTAAACAAGGGATTCTTTGACAGCCGGGTGCCTGTTTAAAACTGATTCCACATCTTCGGGGAATATTTTCATGCCTGCAAAATTGATGACGTTTTTATCTCTGCCGATAATATACAAAAACCCGTCCTCGTCAATCTTCCCGAGGTCGCCCGTGTTGAACCATCCATCTGTTAAAACGCTCTTTCCGCTCCTCCATGGATAAAAATAGGCGTCAAACAATCCTTTGCCTTTTATAAAAAGCTCGCCCACTCCTTCATCGTTCATGTTCTCCGTTTTTATGGCATAGTCGGGCAGAACCCTGCCTACAGAGCCTCTTTTTGACGGATCTCCCGAAAGATTTATGAACGGAAGCCCGACTTCGATTATTCCGTACGCTTCAGAAAGCTCAAGTCCGAACTTGTCGTGGAATTCACCGGCCGTTGACCGCGGCAATTTCATAGCCGTAGAAACAGCAATCCGTACGCCTGCGAAAAGATCCGGCGGAGCGCTCTCCGAACCGGAAAGGAGATGATAATGGAAGGGAGATGCGTATGTGAATGTTCCTTTCCGGCTTTTAATATTCTCAATAAACGATTCGGGTAAGGCATTACCGCAAAGAACTATTGTTGAAGCCCTTCTCAGGAAAAGGAGAATGGTCACAACAAAGTGATAGCTCATGGAAAGC
>JAUPLM010000017.1 GCA_030836965.1 Thermodesulfobacteriota bacterium
ATAATCCCAGCAATTTTGCTTCTTCAGGTTTAAAATATATGAAAAAGGCGAATTTTAAAGCCAATGCCATTACATTTATGGAATGAATCGTGGAAGAATAATCTTTTGAGGATAGGTCTATCAGCTTTTTGATTATACCGGAATCTCTTGAATATCCGCTGACAATGACACCGACGGTATCGGACATGCCTTCGAGACTTCCGCTCCTTGGTTCGGCCAGAGTTTCCTCTACAACTGTTACAAGAGTCTCTTTAATATTTATTAAATTTCCGGATATTACATCATGCTCCAGCTGCCTGTTAAATCCTTTCTGGGCTTCCTGAATGCCTGTAATCTTGTCCGATTGCCTGATGTACAGCTCCCTGGGATGCAATCCTTCCGCGATACGCATTTCACCCAGTGTAATTCCGGTCGGTTTATACAAAATATAATTATCATTCGAAGCTTTGGTATACAGGGGAATATTACGGTAAAAGCTCAGCTGTGAGATTCTGGCGCTGATATACTCCCCGGCCGCATCCATCAATGCATAACCTCGTCGGCAAGTTCATTCGTGTCGTCGGATTTTTTAGGAAAATGCAGGGATAATTCTTTCCCGCATTTTGAAATCGCAAGGCAGACAGACTCGCCGTATCGTTTTTCCTTTATGCCGGTGGAGATCTCTGAAGCAATATTCGACCAGAAGTCAGGCGCAATTTTTGCGTTGATGCCCCTGTCGCCAAGTATCCACACCCGGTGTTCAAGAAGTGAAATGAAGACAAGAATTCCCGTTTCGTCTCTTGTTTTATACAGCTGTTTTTCATAAAAGGCGGTAATTGCGCGTTCTCTTACTGTTTCTTCAATCCGGTTGCGGGATAAAAAAGGGATTTTCATCTCAGGAATTTTTGAGATCAGGAGCCTGAAGGGGAAGTACAGAACGAATACCATGGGGATATAAGTCCACACGGCGGCATGAGCCGCGGCTTCCGCAAGAGTATGAGCTGAAAAGCCCGACAGGCCGTAGCCCCAGCCGGCCGCCTTTGAAACAACCAGATATGATCTTAGAGTTTCAAGAACGAGCGACAATAATCCCGAAAGCATAAAGGCTCCGAGTGTTTCGGCCTCCCTGTACGAGTCGCTTGAATCCACAACCATTACCGCGACTTCCCCGGACGTATTTTCTTCGGCCTTTTTTATGGAATCGGCGATACATTTTTTGTCTTCCGTATTGAATAATTCAGATGCTTTAATTTTCATGATTTATTTCCTTATGCCTGCTGCTACCAGCTTCCCGATGATCCTCCGCCTCCGAAGCCCCCGCCGCCGCCGGAAAAGCCTCCCCCCCCGAATCCTCCGCCTCCGAAGCCTCCGCCTCCGAAGCCTCCTATGAATCCTCCGGATCTTCCTCCCGCGGAATGCATTTTACCGGCGCCGCCGGTTAGTGCGCCGGATAAAAGCCCGAATGCAAAGCCGGCTACCGCAAGAATGCCGAGCAGCATCATGGAGATTCCGGGAAAAGAAAAGAGCGAGATTAAGGGAAGAAGAAGAGCGCCCGATGTGCCGCCTAGTATTTTTGAAATACCGGACAAAGCCGCTGTTATGACAAAAAGAAAAATAAGCAGGGTAAAGATGGGATTTTTGCCTTTATCTTTTCGCACGGCATCTTTTCCCGATGCCTTGTATTCGCCCCTTACAACCGAAACAATGGCGGAAACACCAGCTTCTATTCCGCCGTTAAAGTCGCCTGCCTTGAATCTGGGGATTATCTCGTAGTTTATGATCCTCCCGGAGATAAGATCGGTCAGCTTTCCTTCCAGTCCCCGGCCTGCTTCAATTCTGAGCTTGCGGTCATTTTTCGAGACAAGAAGAATCGCGCCGTTATCGATATTCTTTTGTCCTATTTTCCAGGCTTCCGCAACCTTTATGGAAAACTCCTCCAGGACTTCCCCTTCAAGAGAAGGAATTGTAAGGACCGTGATCTGTGTTGAGTCGCTTTTTTCAATTTCGGACAATACGGCATCCAGTCTCTGCACTGTTTCGGGAGAGAGCATTGAAGCATAGTCGTTCACTCTTCCTTTAAGCTGCGGCACATCGAGAGCTCCCGCGGAGAACGGAAATATTATAAAAAGTAATGCGATAAACCAGTTTAACATTAATCGATCCCTTTATTAAATTAGCAGCCGTTCCGAAATACCCGTTACCTTTACGGCCGGTTCGATACGGCTCCTTATGCCGGGCAAAAATACCGTATAGTGGTTATGTTATTGCACTGAAAAGCTCACTTTGGGAGCACTTTTAGCGGCTTCATCGGCTTTGAACGGTTCTTTGCGTGCAAGATGAAGCAGAAGAGAATTTGTCAGTGAATTGGGGAAAATTCTGATGCTCGTGTTGAAATCCTGGACCGATTTGTTATACCTTACCCTTGCTACGTTTATCCTGTTTTCAGTACCTTCAAGCTGATTTTGCAGATCCATGAAATTCTGGTTGGCCTTAAGATCAGGGTATCTTTCAACTATTACCATGAGCCTTGAAAGGGCGCCCGAAAGTTCTCCCTGGGCCTGCTGAAATTTTCCGAAGGCCTGGGGATCATTGAGCATTCCTTTTGAAATCTGCATGGAGCCGGCTTTGGCTCTTGCCTCGGTGACGGCCTTTAAAGTATCGGCCTCATGCTTTGCATAACCCTTGACCACTTCGACGAGGTTGGGGATAAGATCTAGACGGCGCTGGTAACTTGCCTCAACATCTCCCCATGCCGCAAAAACCGCCTCTTCATTTGCCTGCATTGTATTGTAACCGCAGCCTGATAAAGAAAGAAGAGATATCAACCCAAGCAACAATATAAAATATTTTTTCATTTTTCCTCCGGATTAAAATTTACAGAATTTTATGTCTGAATTAAAACAATCTAAACTATGACATTATGATGATTTGTCAAATCTGATGTGTTGGTAAATGCCGTTTACACACAAAGCTCACAGTGGACGCAAAACCTTTGCGGCTTCATGTGGAAAAGTAACTTTTTTCCGAGCCGTCAAACTTCAGTTTCCTGTTCCCCGTAAGACATCGATCATTGAAAAAACTTTACCCTTTGCGCCTTCGAGGATCCTGCTGTTTAAAAAAACGATCGCATCGAGGGTGCCCCTTGCATATATATCGCGGCCGTTTACGTTGTGTGTAAATTCAAACCTGACCGTTTTATCTTCAGATACAAGTGTATAAGTATGCCAGCCGTGCCCTTTCAGATATTCTTCGGGTATTCCCCATCGGCTCTTCTGTTTTTCAGGATCCCGCTCCATAACAATCTGCTGTTCAGTAAATGGTATTCCGAGCCTGTTGAAATATCCGATGATCGCTCTCGCGGTGCCGCTTGTGTCCGCTTTTCCCTTCTGATGGCTCTCCTTAACCGACAATGTATATCCTGAAAAGAGATCTGGGAATGTTTTTGCCGCATATTCCATCATGGCCTGAAAGCCTACTATCTGTTTTGCCATGTTTGGAGCAATTACCGCGCATGTCGCGGAGGAGAGAACCGCTTCTTCCAGTTTCTTCCTGTCCCCGCCCGTTGTACCCATAACAAAGGGGAGGATATTGTCACATAGGAACTGAGCGTTCGTGTTTACGGCGGAAGGATGGGTATAGTCGACGCTTATAAAGCGGCCTTCCTTTTTCTTTAATTCTTTTAAAGCATCTTCTCTTTCTCCGGGATGAATGAGCCGTATCTTAATGGAATCGACTATCTGTTCCCTGTCCGTAATTTCAGGGCCTGTAAGGGAGAATGGAATAAGTTCAAACCTGCCGTCGTTTAAAACATGTCTTGCGACATTTGCAGCCATATTCCCCGGCATACCGTTTACCATTACTTTTATCCTGCTCATAATCACCTCAATTTTATTTTTCCCTGTGCGGGAGAATAACAGAAAAACATTCGGGTTACAAGAGATTGTCAATGAGGGATTTCAGCTTCGGAAAATCTTTTCCTTCCGGCGTCTCAAGGCTTTCCTTAAGACTCTTTAAGGCTGCCGGAATATATTTTTCGAAAAAAGGTTTCCATTTGACCCTGGTCAGATATCCGAATGCGCCCAGAATCTGGAGATTCCGGGTAATTGAACAGTATCTGAAGCTTTGGAGAAAATCATCGGCTTTTATCCCGGCAGGAGAGGATATCCTTCCGGCACAGTATCCGGCGAGTTCCGAACGTACTCCGGAAGGTAATCCGACGTACGGATCAATTAAAAGAGAGGCAAGATCATACTGAACAGGTCCGAGGCGTCCTCCCTGGAAGTCGATAAAATAAATGCCGCCTTCTTTAACCATGATATTCCGGGACTGCATATCCCGGTGCATGAACCCTTTAACCTGATATTCAAGAGCCCTTGATGCAATTACCCTGAATTCGTTTTCGTATTCATTAAAATCAATATCCTTATTCAAGTAGCCTTTTAAAAAGGCATCAGTGAAATATCTGCATTCTTTTTCCAGGATAAGTTCTTCGGTGTAACAGGGCGTCTGGTATGTCCATGAAACATCAAAGCCTGAGCCGCCGTCAAGAGACATCTTTATAAGGAGATCAATTACGGTTTTATACCATGAGATGATTTCACTTTGACTTTTTGCGCCCAGTATTACCGTTTGAAAATTCATATCTCCCAGGTCTTCCAGAAAAACCAGGCCGGAAAAGGAATCGTGAAGTATTATTTCCGGAACCGGCAGCCCTCTGTCGTGCAAATGGATGCCGATCGCGATGAAGGAGTCTGCCTCAGTCGCGGAAAGCTCTTTTTTTATACCGTGATCGGCCAGAATCAGAGAATATTTTTCCGATGACAGACGGCTCCATCTCCTGTCGGAGCCGTCTCCTTTGAGCCTGATCATATTGATTTCATGGTCTTTGTAATCCGGGAAAGCAAGCCTGAAAGCCTTAGGGGCTGCTTCGCGTGTCACCGTTTCAGTGTATTTTTCAGGTGTTCCCAGATCATTCCAGGAGTGTTTCTCCGGCATAAAAGCATGGATTTTTTTCCCGGCGGATATCATTTGCCGGAAGACATCGATGCTGTTTGAGAATGAGTTTGCCGGAATGAAATCAAGAATTTCAGGGTCGAGAACCTGAATGCCGGTGAAGGCAAGGCGCCTGATATTTTCCTGATTTGCCGGGGGAAGAGAGTCGGCGCAACGGTTCCCGAAACCTATGATGGAATCATCTTTGCCGACCAGAACATTATTGAACTCCTCATAATCGGTTAAAACGAGGGTTGCAGTATGATCATGATCAAGATGAAACCGGTAGACCTTGCTCAGGTCAATATCGGTATAGATATCGCTGTTTATGACAATAAACGGCCTGTTGTTCCAGAAGGCGCCGGCATTTTTTATGGCGCCGCCGGTCCCGAGAATAACCGGCTCATAAAGAGTCTTTACCGGTATGGAGTACTGCCGTGAGTTTAGAAAAGCATCAATTTTATTGTGAAGATGGTGGGTGTTTATTATGATTGATTCGCATCCGGCCGCTTCCAGGTTCCTTATTATGATATCGAGCAGGGGTCGGCCTGCGACCGGAAAAAGCGGCTTGGGTGTGTGATCCGTATAAGGGGCAAGCCTTGTTCCAAGGCCTGCAGCAAGAATCAGGGCTTTCATGATCTACTGCTCTTTCTGTGCTCAGGTTTTCGCCGATATCCGCAGATAGAGAGGCGATCAGGCTGTCAGCTAATCCGCCAAAAAGTGTGGCGGACAGTCTAACTGTCTTCAGTCTAAACTTCTGTGTTAATAAGCGTCTCCGGAGGAAATTCCCGCACGATCAGGTTATTGCAGGAAGCTCAGGTATTTTTGAACAGCATCCCGGTAGAATGTTATTTTGTCAGTGTCTTCGGATCCCTTGATCCCCTTGTTTGTAAAAAAATCGAGCGCATTCGTATAGTTTACTTTTGAGAGCGCTTCATTCAGCTCAATTTCGTTAATTTTATACATGCGGTTTCCAAGAGCATGAATTTTCTTGATCCGCTCTTTGGCATCAACGCCTCCCTGGGGTGACTCCTTCAGGAAATTGAGTACTACAAGGTATGAT
>JAUPLM010000191.1 GCA_030836965.1 Thermodesulfobacteriota bacterium
CAGATATACCGACTCCGGAAAGATTCATATCAAATACGATGATAAAACCTGCGCCTATGTTGATCTGGATCTGCTTGCTGCAGGTTTCCCACAGTGGGAATTTGACGCGATCTGGCAGCCGCCTGAAAGACGCGGCATGTTTGAACCTGTTATTAAAGAACCCCGGGAATATAATAATCTCCTCCTTGATATTTTATCGCGCCCAAATATCTGTTCAAAGGAATGGATCTGCAGGCAGTATGACCATGAAGTGCAGGGTGGGAGCGTTATAAAGCCGCTTGTGGGTGCAGACCGTGATGTAAACAGCGATGCGGTTGTAATCAGACCGGTACTTGATTCTAAGAAAGGTTCGGAGAAAGGACTTGCTTTTTCCCAGGCTCTTTTACCGGCATATTCTTCCATAGACGCGTACCATATGACAAGCTGCGTCATTGATGAAGCCGTCAGGCGGCTTATTTGTGTCGGCGGCAACATGGACCATATCGGAGGGGTGGATAATTTCTGCTGGCCCAATATACAGCATCACCCGGTCAACAACCCCGACGGTAAATTCAAAGCGGCCCAGCTTGTACGTTCCTGCAGAGCATTGGCTGAATTCTGCATGGCTTATGAAATACCCCTGTTATCCGGGAAAGACAGCATGTATGTTGACGGCCATCTTCCCGGAAAATACGGAGAAACCCAAAAAGTTTCAGCATTAGAGACTCTTCAGTTCTCAGCTGTTTCGGTTATTGATAATATAGATAAATGTATCACAATGGATAGCAAGATTCCTGGGGATCTTGTATATGTACTTGGAACAACATGCAATGAACTCGGCGCTTCCGAATATTATGAGCATCTCGGCTATACGGGCTTAAACGTTCCGGAAGTAACTCCGTAGCATTTCATAAAGCTTTACAGAGCTCTTCAGGGTGCCATTGATAAGGAGCTTGTGGCTTCGGCTCACGGAATATATCGTGGAGGGCTGGGGGTGCATCTTGCGATGGTTGCGATGGGTGGAAATCTGGGCCTTAAGGCGGATATAGGGCTTGTGCCTTCAGACGGTTCGGACCGTGGAGATATAATTCTTTTTTCCGAATCTTCCGGCCGTTTTATTGTCACTGTCTCTCCCGGCAACCGAAAAGATTTTGAAAAAATGTTAAAAGGGCTTCCTTCTGCGTGCATAGGAGAGGTAACGGAAAAACGGGAGCTTGTTCTAAACGGATCAAATAACAGAACGCTTGTTTCCTTATCTGTCGATGATTTGAAAAAAGCATGGAAACGGCCTTTTGGAGAGCTGATATGAGTGATGTTAAAGTTCTGGTTCTTGCAGGTTACGGTTTAAACTGCGATCATGAGACCGCGTATGCTTTTGAACTTGCCGGAGCAAAAGCCGAAAGAGTGCATATAAATTCTCTTGTCGATGGAAATGTACGACTGGATACGTTTCATATAATGGCTTTTGTCGGAGGCTTCGGGTGGGGAGATGATCATGGAGCCGGGGTAATTCAGGCCGTGAAATTAAAAACAAGAATAGGCGGCAAAATCCTTGAATTTATCGAAAAAGGAAAACTTGTTATAGGTATTTGCAATGGATTCCAAGCTCTTGTGAATATGGGGCTATTGCCCGGATTTGACAGCGACTATTCAGAAAGATCTGTTGCGGTTACTTTTAATGACAGCGGGAATTTCAGAAATGACTGGGTTACTCTTAAGGTTAACCCGTCGTCTTCCTGCGTTTTTACCAAAGCCCTGGATACCGTAGAGCTTCCTGTAAGACATGGGGAAGGAAAATTTTACTCGGATGAACCGGTCATAAAAAAGCTTATCGAAAATAACCAGATTGTCATTCGATATGCGAAACCGGGAGGCGCGCCTGCTGAAGGACGATTCCCGAGTAATCCCAACGGCTCAGTAGAAGATATTGCGGGAATATGCGATCCAAGCGGACGCATATTCGGTCTCATGCCACACCCCGAAGCTTATAACCATTTCACAAACCATCCGGACTGGACGAGGCGTAAAGAGATGTTGAAACGAACCGGGAATAAAGAATATAAAGAAATACCGGAGGGAATACGCATCTTAAAAAACGGTGTCGAATATATGGCCTCACGGATATGATAATCGTGGTCAAACTATAAAATAATTTAATAGCTACATAAAATATTTTAATGGTTTTCGGAATATTTCAAGCTCTCCTCATAATATTGAATCTTACGGATTAAAATCTTTTCATATAATATTTACTTATTATTATCATATAGTTGTGTCCATAATTTATCTTCATGAGGCTTAGCTGTGCTGTATTTTTCAATGAAAACCGGCATGGCACAGGTTTTGTATAGTATCTGTACGTAATTGCTGTAAGCTTCTTGAGAAACATAAAGATCAGGCCGGGAGAATATGCATGCGTAACACATCAGGTTTCTCGATGCTCGAATTGATGATCGTCATAGGAATTATCGCCATTTTATCGGCGATTGTAACGCCCAATATTATCGGGTGGTACAGAGCTCAGGGGCTGAGAAGCGCGGTTGTTGAACTGCAGGA
>JAUPLM010000192.1 GCA_030836965.1 Thermodesulfobacteriota bacterium
AGAAAGCGAGCTTTTCGGATATAAAAGAGGAGCTTTCACGGGAGCCGATAAGGATAAGAAAGGCCTTTTTGAAGAGGCTGACGGCGGAACAATTTTTCTTGATGAGATCGGGGAATTGCCTCTTTCCCTGCAGGTAAAGATACTGCGCGTTTTACAGGAAAGTGAGATAAGGCCTATCGGTGATTCCAAAACGAAAAAAATTGATGTGCGTGTCATAGCGGCTACTTCAAAAAACCTTGAAGATGAAATCAGGACGTCGGCTTTTCGTCAGGATCTTTATTACAGGCTGAATGTGCTTACGGTTAAACTGCCCCCTTTAAGGGAAAGACCGGAAGATATTCCGCTTTTATGCAAACATTTTATTGATGCCTTAAATGGCAAACTGGGTAAAAATATCAAAGGGATTTCACCAACCGCAATGTCTCTCTTGCTGGAGCATGACTGGCCGGGTAATGTTAGAGAGCTTGAAAATTTTATAGAAAGGGCGGTTGTAATTGCGGAAGAATCTGAGCTGATGCCGGATAATTTTCCTTTCGAACCGGGAAGTAAGGCGGCTGGGAAAGCTGATAAAATTTATGAGGGATATTCAATAAAAGCGGAACAGGCAGTACTGGAAAAGAGGCTGATCGAAAAAGCTCTTACGGCAACAGGGGGAAACCGGACAAAAGCTTCACAGCTTCTTGAGATCAGCCATCCATCACTTTTAAGCAAAATAAAAACTTACGATATCAAGCTTTGAAAGCTTTGAACCTGAAGCAAGCACTAACCCCGTGGTTTTTCCACGGGGTTAGTAAGACGTCGTTTGAAAATAACTCTAAAACAAAAATGCCGTGACCGGCTTTTCCAATCCTATTTATTTATCTTGTCCCGTAATTTCCCCGAACACTTAAAAGTAACTACTTTTCTTTCCCTGAGAATCAAATCAGAACCTGTTGCCGGATTTCTGCCTCTGCGCTGATTCTTTTTCTTTACGCAGAATTTCCCGAATCCGGAAATCAGAACATCGTCGCTCTTTTCCAGATTGTTTTTGATTATCATCAAAAGAGACTCGATGATGTCGACCGACTTTTTCTTGGTAAAGCCGAGTTCATGCACCCTAGCAACAATGTCATTTTTGGTTAACGCCATGGCACCTCCTAATAAACTTATTTCCTTGCAGATGGATGTAATTCAGTTTGTTAATAAATATCCGTTATAAAACAAAGCCTGCGGGGCATTTCCCTTATTCTTCCTGTACGGAATCAGTTGTTTCGTGAGGCAAAGAGCTTTCTATCTTTTCCATTATAGTATCAATTTTTATTAATATTTCATCCAGCTCGGCTTTTATTTTTGAATCTTCTTCCGAATCGTTCATATGATGCCTGCCTTAACAGCTACAAATCAAACAGCCAAAGGCTGAAATTAAAGTGGATATGTTCCATGATTGTAAATATGGTTGAAATAAAATTCATGGTATTCGACTTTTTCCAAAATCATATCACTCATCCTGTCATCGGTTTTAATAGTATTTACAATGTTCTTAAGCCACAAATCTTTGGCGTATCCGTAAAGAACATTTTTCAATGTTCCCGGGTCTCCGGATATTTCCCTGTTATTCTGCAGAAAAATATCGGTTGAATCGATAACTTTTTTTATATTACGAATATATTCCGTATCGTCATGACTCGATTCAATAAAAAGCTGAAAAAGACCGTCGATAATACTTTTTGCGGTACCTTCAACTGCATCTATACAGTTCATTATTTTCTCACGACTGAAGATATGCTTCCTGTGCAAAAAAAAACAACTGATTATTACGCAGGAAAGAACAATTTAATAACTTATAAAACCATGTAAGTATTTAAAATATACGGATATTGAGGGTATGTCAAGAAATTAAAGAAAGAAAATATGATATATAAAAACAAACTCCCGGATTCCACTGCAATATTATAATACAAACGATATCAATAGGTTATTATTAATATGCGGTTATTATCCGGTTAGACCGGAAATCAGATTATTAAAAATATTATTCATTTAATTATTTGCCATTTATCTGTTTTTTGTTCCCGCATTTAACTTGATGCAGGCGGCAGTAAAGAGGCTCCCCGGTTCGGTTCAGAATCGGCCGTGCTTTCCGACTCCCTGTGAAAAACGCTTCGCGCCTTCCTGAAACTCACCGCCGGCCAGCACCTTCATGCCCAATCTGAATTCCAGTTCCATAGCTTCATCAACCGGCAAATCAAATCCGAGGTAAACTGCCTGCCGGTCGCTGCGCATGCATGACTGCGGGAAAGAAATAATCTGGGTGGCCAATGCTTCGGCTTCCTCTCTTGCTTTTCCCCGTTCAACAATCCGGTTGGCAAGGCCCATTCCAAAAGCTTCTTCACCGTCTACCGCGCGCCCGGTAAGTATCATATCAAGCGCCCGGCTGACGCCTATTAACCTGGGAAGGCGTTGAGTTCCTCCGTCGATGAGCGGGACTCCGTATCTTCTGCAAAATACACCGAGAACGGCATCCCGCTCAACTACCCGCAGGTCACACCAGCAGGCCAGCTCCAATCCTCCCGCAACCGCATAACCTGAGATAGCGGCTATTACAGGCTTGGATGTTTTCATGCGGCTGGGACCCATAGGGCCCGGTTTGGACATGTCGCTATCCAGGCTGTTGATTTCTTTCAAATCATTCCGGAATATAGCCTTGAGATCCGCACCGGCGCAGAAATTTCCTCCTGCACCCCACAGTACGGCTGCAAGCAGGCTGTCATCCTGTTCAAATTCTTCGAAGGCAGTGACGAGTTGAACAGCGGTTTCCCTGTCGACCGCGTTTCTCTTATCAGGTCTGTTTATTATGATTGTACAGACAGAGCCCTTCTTTTCAACCAGGACTTTCATGACTGTATCCTCCGTTCATTCAGATAACCTTGCACATTATGTTAAAATGGTCGGATATGGCTGGTAAATATGCCTTGTTTATTGATTTATGTTGAGGGTATAATATCACAATAGTTTTTGTGCTGGATAAACATCAGGCCGGGGAAACTAAATCGGGTTACAGTTGAATATCTGTAACCCTTTGAATTTAATGGAGCCGACGGGCGGAATCGAACCGCCTACCTGCTGATTACGAATCAGCTGCTCTACCGTGTGAGCTACGTCGGCTTTTTTAGGTGAAAATAGGTACTTTGTTTATGTTCCAAAATCAAGATAAAAATCATTCTTTTAATTCGCTTTTCAAACTCATTTCAGAATGTGAAAAAGGGGCCGAAATTGTCGGATTAACGGGTTCCGAAAAAGCATATATTTTATTCCGAATTCATGAAAAAAGCAGACTTCCGATGCTGGTAATTGCCCGTTCGGTAAAAGAGGCTGAACGGTTAGCAATGGATCTGAATTTTTTTTCAAACGGCTGTGGACTGCCTGTAATGATTTTCCCGCAGTATAACAGCTCTCCTGTAAAATCTCTTTTCAATCAGAATGAAATCACATCAAGGCGCATAAGTACGCTGTATAAAATTACGGGAAGTGAAGCGCCTCCGGTTATAATAACGACTCCGGGTGCGTTGCTCCGTAAACTGATTCCCAGACAGGAGCTTTTCGGGTTTGCCGAACTTGTGATGCAGGGGGAGGAGATAGACAGGGATCTGTTAATCGAAAAGATGGTTTCAGGTGGTTATACGCGGTCTTTGATAGTTGAAGAGCCCGGAGATTATTGCGTAAGAGGGGGCATCCTGGATATTTTTACTCCCTTTTACCCGGACCCTTTGAGAATCGAGCTTACCGGCGATACTGTTGAATCGATAAGATTTTTTTCGGCATCAAGCCAGAGAACCTTAAGATCCGTGTCTGAGGTAATTATTATACCTGCGAAAGAAGCGATATTTAAGAATGCGGATTTAAACGCTATCATAGGACGGATAAGAGAACAGGCATCAGCTGTTGAAATGCCGGTTACAACGGTGCGTGAACTGATCGATAAAATAAAAAGAGAGAATGTTCTACCGGATATTGAAAGCCTGATTCCGCTGGTTTATCCGAACCCAGGTTCTCTTTTCGATTACCTGCCTGAAAAAATCCTTTTTGTAATGGATGAACCGGAAGAGCTTAAAAAATCTGCCATTGAAGTACTGGAGCATGAATCAATAAATTATCTTTCCGACCGCGACCAGAGAAGGCTTTGTGTTGAACCGGAGAGAATCTACCTTTCATGGGAAAAAGCAACCGAATCAATCGAAACGAAAAAGCATCTGAATTTCAGAGCTATAGAATTGTATTGCGGAGATGAAAATAGAGACTGCGCGGTTAAATGCAATAATTTTATTAAAACCAACGATCAGGTAATTCAGAATCTCAGGAACAGCATTCAAAAAGATAACCATCTCGCCCACCTTGCCGAATGGATAACTGAAAAAATAAGTTTCCATTGTGCGGTAATGCTTGTCTGCAGCACAAGATCCCAGTCCGAAAGAATCAAGTCTCTGCTTTTACCATACGGGATACAGATGGAAATAATGAAGGGATTCCCCGGGATTCGTAATATCAAAGCCGGCGTATATGTTTGCCTTGGAGCCGTCTCCTCAGGGTTTGTCTGGCCTGAAGAGGCTTTGGCGATTATAACGGAAGATGAAATATTCGGAGCCAAGCATCACAGAAAAAAGCCGCTGGCAGGGAAAGCGGTTTCCAGACTGCTTGCCTTTGAAGATTTAAAGAAAGGAGACCTTGTCGTTCATAATGATCACGGGATAGGACAATACGAAGGACTTGTAAAGCTGAAACTAAACGGCTCAACAAATGATTTTCTCCTGATTGTTTACCGTGACGGCGACAGACTCTATCTTCCTGTTGAGAGAATGAACAGCGTCGGTAAATATATGGGAATTGACGGTATCGAGCCTGTTCTCGACAAAATGGGGGGAAAGTCATGGGACAGGGTTAAAGAGCGTGTAAAGAAATCCGCTGAAAAAATTGCAGGTGAACTGCTGGAGCTGTATGCATTGAGAAAAATCGGAGAAGGTTTCGCATACGGGAAGCCGGACTCTTATTTCAAGGATTTCGAGGCGGGCTTCGCATATGAAGAGACACAGGACCAGCTTCGGGCGATAGAAGACGTCTTAAACGATATGGAAGACAAAGTTCCTATGGACAGGCTTGTTTGCGGTGATGTGGGCTACGGCAAGACGGAAGTGGCCCTGAGAGCATCATTCCTTGCGGTAAATTGCGGTAAACAGGTCGCGGTGCTTGTTCCGACAACGGTTCTTGCGGAACAGCACTTTTCCGTATTTACCGAGCGGTTTAAAGGATATCCTGTTGAAATTGCGTGCCTCAGCCGTTTCAGGCCTGCAAAAACCCAGGGAGCGATAATATCCGGTCTTGCATCCGGAAAAATTGATATTGTTATTGGAACCCACAGGCTTCTGCAAAAAGACGTCTTATTCAAAGACCTTGGACTTGTCGTTCTTGACGAAGAGCAGCGGTTCGGGGTCAAACACAAGGAAAAGCTGAAAAATTTGAGAAATACCGTTGATGTCCTTGCTTTGACGGCGACGCCGATTCCCAGAACATTGCATATGTCTCTAATGGGTATTCGTGATATCAGTATCATTTCCACTCCTCCCGAGCATCGTCAGTCCATAATAACGTACGTTTCGGAATTCGATGAAGCCATTATAGCCGAAGCGATAAGAAACGAGCTTTCCAGAAAAGGTCAGATATTTTTTGTTCATAATAATATTTACACGATAGAGGCGATTGCCCGGAAGCTGCAGGAGCTTGTTCCGGAAGTAAAAACAGGCATTGCTCACGGAAGGCTTGATGAGGATGAGCTTGAGGGCGTTATGTATAAATTCATGCAAAAGGAAATAGACATGCTCGTTTGTACCACGATCATTGAATCCGGGCTTGATATTCCTTCCGCAAATACGATTCTGATCAACAGGGCGGATAAATTCGGGCTTGCTCAGATTTATCAGTTGCGCGGGAGAGTCGGAAGATCTGATGAACAGGCATACGCTTACCTTTTTATACCGAAAGACAGCGTTCTGGGGAAGGACGCTCAGAAGCGTTTAAAAGTATTGATGGAGCACAGTGATCTCGGCTCCGGATTTCAGATTGCTATGAGTGATCTGAGAATACGGGGAGGAGGGACGATCCTTGGGGCTTCACAATCCGGACATATAGCCGCTGTAGGATATGAGATGTTTCTTAAACTTATGGAAAACGCTATGTCCGAACTTAAAGGCGAGCCTGTAACGGAAAATCTTGATTCCGAAATAAACATTTCAATATCGGCGTTTCTTCCCGAATCATACATGCCCGATATTGATCAGAGACTCACCTCCTACCGCCGCCTTGCGAGAATGACGCAGGTTTCTGAGATAGCCGATTTTAAAACAGAACTTACCGACAGGTTCGGAGCTTTGCCGGAGGAGGCAACCAACCTGTTATTGAAGATCATGCTTAAGATATTATCGCAGAAATCAGGAGTTAAACGGCTTGAACTTAAGGATAGGCAACTTTTACTCCATTTTGCCGGAGAAGAGTATATTAAGAACCCTTCGGGAATTATAGATTTGGTAATTTCAAATAAAGACCGGTTTGAGTTGACACCGGGGCATATTCTGAAAGTAAGACTCCCGAAACAGAGTATCGCAGGGCATATTGTTCAGGCTAAAAACATCTTGAAAGAAATTGCCCAACGTGTTAACGGCTGAATAATTTTGATAAAGAATATTATTGAAAATCAGATTATTATATTTTCAGGATCACTCCGGGGCGAGAAGTTTGCATAAGAGCATAAGAGCTGATGCAAAAGATCTGATCAAAGGGCATGTTATTCAAAGCTTCCGGAGATGATGGTCCGGTTTATCGGGGTTATGAGAAGAAATTTTTATATTAATTATGTTATTTGTCATTAAACATAAACATTGCGGAAACGCCGCATTTTGTGTGAAAATATTTGCGGGATATGCTTTGTTAGCGGTATTTATGCTTTCAGGGTGTTCCGGAACCGTGTCTGTCCAGAGCGATGAATATCTGGTTAGAGTCGAGGGAAACGTTGTTACTGTGCTTGATTTCCAGAGGGCGTTTGAAACTGCAAAATCTGCCTATCCGCATAATATAACAAATGAATCTTCGGTTTACCGCGAAGTAAAGCAGCAGCTTTTAAATCAGATGATAGAGGAACTGATTGTACTTCAAAGGGCAAAGGAACTGAATTTAATGGTTACGGATCAGGAGCTTGGAGATGCGGTTGAGAAGATAAAGAGAGATTATCCTGAAGATGAATTTGATCAGATGCTCCTTGAATATGCAATTTCTTACAAGCTGTGGGAGAAAGGATTAAG
>JAUPLM010000193.1 GCA_030836965.1 Thermodesulfobacteriota bacterium
TGCGAACGGATTTGAGATTTTTGGGAAATAGATTTTTATATTACTGAACGTAAAAATCACAAGCTGTTTGAGGGCATCAGCCCGAGTTCTTGGGATTTAGCGAAGTGATTTAAAAATCCCCAAAAAGCTCATTAAGTGAGCATATTAAGACTTTCAACGAGTTACTCTAACACAGGTGCCACAAAGCTGCATAAAAAGACTTTTTACGAAGCCGCCGGGTCTCAAAGAGTCATTGCGATCAGGGCAGCCCCTATAGCTCCCGTCAACTGGGCCTTTTCGGAAACCTCTATAGGCTTCCCGGTCTTAGCCTCAAGCGCCTTCACAACTCCGATATTTTTTGCCACCCCTCCGGTCATCATAACGGGCGAAGTAAGGCCCAGCCTCCCGGCCATAGCCGCCACCCTTGAGCCTATTGATTCATGGATTCCTGCTATTATGTTTTTCCGCTTTTCGCCTTTAGCGATAAGAGATATCACTTCGGATTCGGCGAACACCGTGCAAAGACTGCTTATTCTGGCCGGATTATCCGCCTCGAGAGACATCTTCCCGAAATCATTTATATCTACTTCAAGCGCCCTTGCCATAACTTCAAGAAACCTGCCTGTTCCCGCGGCGCACTTGTCGTTCATGGCGAAGTCCTTGACTCTTCCGGTTTCATCCATGACAATTGCCTTGCTGTCCTGCCCGCCGATATCTATCACGGACCGGACAGCCGGATTGAGAAAATGGGCGCCGGCTGCATGACATGTTATCTCGGTAATGCTCTTTCCAGCAAAGGTTACGCTGTTTCTTCCATATCCTGTGGCAACAATGCCGACGATATCGGATCTTGCGATGCCGGCTTCGGATATTATTTTTCCAAAAACGTTTTCACCGGCATTTCTGGCGTTATATCCCGTTATGACAACCGCGGTGGATAAAAGCTTCCCGTCCTCGACCAGGGCGGCCTTCGCGGTTATCGATCCGACATCAATACCTGCTGTAATCATATATCTTCACCCCGCCTTTAATACTTCCATGAATGCGTCTATTCTTGTTTCAACCTGGCTTTCCGAAAAACTCCTCTCATCAACCATATCGGCTTCTATCATCAGGGTCGGAATTTTTCTTTTCTCCTGAACAATCCGCTGAATATCATACTGACCGAGAGAATATGGCTTGCAGCTTCTGTTTGAGTGCATTACAAGGCCGTCAGCATCATATTTATCTATCATATCTATAACAGTTTCGGCCATCTCATCAACGCCTATATTAAGGTATATCCTTGAATATCCTTCGGCCATCGTTCCCAGAAAATCGTTTTCATTTATATATTTCAATGATCCGCACCAGGCCGAAGTATAAGTATCGGCGACAAGACAGGCATCATGGGCGGCAAACTTGTCTGAAAGCCATTTGGTCCTGTACCATATGGGAAGGTTATCCCACAGGAGCCTGTACTTTTCATTCGGAACAGCGCTGATCCCGGAAGCTATTCTCTCCTTCATCTCCTCAAGCAGCCCCGTGTAATAATCGACAACAACACTTGTTCCCCGGAGGGTTACTATCAGTGCAAGGTGAAAAAACGCATCGAAGGCGCTCATGGGCGCCGGTTTATGCGCAGCCGTATCGAGCACGGCCTGCCACAGGCGCTGACCCTGCACGGAAAGCTTTCCGACCTCGGCCATTTTGTCATAATCATATTTTTTCCCGCAGACCGTCTCCAGAAACTTTATATATTCGTCCACCTGTTTTCTCACATATTTTCTTGCTTCATCAGAAAATCCCGTATGCGCGAACGGAGTGTCGAGGATAAAGAGCGGAACATTGAAATACCTGGCCTGGACTTCATACCATTTCAATACTGTTCCGCAGATGTTATTGCAGCATACAAGCATGTCAGGCCTGGGCAGTCCGCCTATGGGACCTCCGTTTACCGGGGCGCAGGCAATGTCGGCTCTGGCATAGGAACAGAGATCTCTCGAATATCCCATCTCCTCGGATTTTTCGCAAAGGCCGATGCCCATTTTGGATGCTCCTATCATTGCGCCGTGATTTTCCGGATACACGGGTATGATGTCCATTACTATCAGAGGTTCAACTGGACCGCCGCTTGTTATCCATGCGACTTTCCTTCCGGTCTGTTCGGCAGTCTTGGCCTCCACATAGTAATTGGTCATGATCTCTTTCATCTTTTTTACGGATTTTATCTTTCTCTTTTCTTTTTCCGGATCCGGAGTATGGCTGTTGCCGGTCATTTTCTTCTCCTCTGTTTATTTAAGCCTGTAACATTTCAAGAAAAGCCTCACACCTCGTCTTAAACTGTCCTTCGGACGGAAGCTGTTCCTCAATTTCGAAAAGCATGTTCGGGATCCCTTCCCTGTCCAGCATAGCCTTAAGGTAAGGGTAATCGAAGGAATGGGGGTCGCAGAATTTCAGGAAGAGAAAGATGACGCCTTTCGCGCCGCTTTCCCTTACAATCTTTATAATATGTTCACCTCTTGTCCAGAGTCCGGAATGTTTTGCCGGACAATTTATGCGTTCCCTGTATCTTTCCGCTATTGATTCCACGATATCACCTTCGAGACCGATCTCTCCCTCAAAATATCTCGAACCGGTGCAGAAGTCATCTCCTGCCACCGTTCCCCCCGACTCTTCAATAATGGAATAGATATCGGGCAGGTTACAGACTCCGCCTGCGAGCACGACTTTCTTGCCGGCCGGTTTACCGGCCGCCCTTCCCGGTTGAATAGATCCGGCGAACTCCGAAAGTTCTTCAAGAAGATGATCCCTGTCCATCACCATCGATGCTTTCACAATTGCATGCAGATCTCCGCTTCCGATCAATGACGGGTTTTCAGCACGCGCGCGGTAAATTTTTCCCATGAGACCCCTGATCCGGTTATATTTCACCGCGGAAGCTTTAAGATTATTCCCGGATATTACAACTCCAAGTCCATTTTCAATGTCGCGCAGGAATTTTCTTAAAACATCGGACATGTATTCACGAGAGCTGTTTGTGTCGAGTTTTACCGGCAGTACGACATCTGTATGGAATCCGGTTTTTACATTTATCCTCCATATATCCGAAAGCCTTTGTATCGAATCGCAGGTATGCGGAAAAACAACCCCGTCAAGGAAATCAAGATTTCCTGACAAGGCATCATCAAGCGCTCCCCGAATCAGGCTGCAGCTGTAAGCCTGAAGATGGGCATCGGCGAGGGAATCTCCTCCTCTTCCGAAAATCCTGAACGGAATGGCTCCTGCTGCGTCAATTATCTCTTCCGGGGTATAAGTGCAAAAATAACCGATTATCTTTCTGCCACTCTCTTTCTTTACTTTTTTTGCATAATCATAAGGGTTTTCAGCTATCTCATGAAACAAGGCCAGGTTTTTCATCTTAAAAAATACTCCCAGTTATTATACAAGGTTAATTTCCTGCGTACTTACCCACTATTCTCTATTTTTGCTCTTCAATCACATCTTCACCTGTGTTAATTCATTTATATAAGTGAAGACCGATTATTATGCCCGTGACTTAAATCATGCTGTTTAAAAAATCAACTTAATCTCCTAAAAGTTGTATATAATTTTCGTCTTGACCGGAACCGCACCGGATGATAGTTATAAAAACATCTTTAAACAGACATCTTTTTCGTTTTATGTTTTTGTTTTCTCAACATATATCTCATATATAACAGTTACATTAACTGAAGGGTTTTAAAGTGCTGAACGAAAAAATACCCAAAAATATTGACGGCACACCTCCGCATCAAAAAGCAAAAGTAAAATTTGAGATTTACGGCGAAGAGATGATCGAAAAAGAGGTCAAGCTGAGCGGGAACAGCGGAAGAGTGTATCTCCCTCCGGACTGGGTTGGCCATCAGGTCAAAATAATCAGGACCGATTGAAATAAGAGGAAACAGTTTGTGGATAATATACTCATAAGAAAGCTCAAAAGCGAAGACGCTGAAGAAATCAGCAAAATTTATCTCTCGATAACAAAAACGACCAGCGTCGACGATTTCAGAAAAATCGTCGCCAAACAGTCCCAGAGGGATGAAGACGCCAGCTTTGTGGCCGAGCTGAACGGAAAAGTAGTCGGGTACCTGATAAGCTATACTCTTATCGGAGGATTCGGAATAGCTAAAAGCGCCTGGGTGGCCAACATCGGCGTTAACCCAAAGTTCATGGGTCAGGGAATCGGAGAAAAGATGGCCGCCGAAATTTTTAAATATTACAGGAATAAAGGAATCAAGGATATTTATACTTCAGTAACGTGGGACTCCACCGATCTTCTCTCTTTTTTCAAAACCCTCGGTTTCGACAGGAGTGAATTCATAAATCTCAAAAGAAGCCTTGGATAGACATTTAAGAAGTTATCCGTCTCCTCGCATAAACCCGGTTCTATCAATTGAAGCAGCAAAAATATTTATTTTTCTTTACCCTTTCTGACTATGGTTCTTTTCTCTTCAGGAAGAGGAGGAGGAACAGGCTCTCCGGAAATCTTCTTCACAGCGCCAAAGCGTGGAGGGCAGGCTTCAAGACAAGTTCCGCATTTTATGCATTTCTCCTGATCAACTACATGGATCCGGTTCTTGCCGCCTGAAATCGCCTCTACAGGACATCTTTTGGAGCAGATCATACAGGCCTGGCACTTGTCCGGATCAATGTAGTACGAGGGAACCTCGCTGAATAACCTGTCAATCTCATCTACTGTGAAAAGTTTATCATATTCTTCTTTATCCCGGAGACGTGACCCCAGTTTTCCGTTTTCCACCATTTTAATGTATGGGATCAGCTTTGAAATTTCCGCAAGTCTGGACTTTAATTCCTTTTCGTCTATTCCTTCACCTTTGCCGAGCGGTCCTAACTTCCTCACTTTGCTGCTGAAATCATTCATTACTTCAGCAAAAAGAATCCCTTCGCCGGAAGACATGAATTCAATCCTTAATCTTTCCGGGTTAAGTCCGATGTGCTCCATTATTTTTTTACATAGAAGCACCATGTTCAGTGCGTGGTAATTTCCATGAGTGATATAATTGCATTCATTTAAATGGCAACCACCTATAAACACTCCGTCCGCCCCTTTTGAGAAAGCCCGCAGTACAAACGCCGGGTCGACCCTGCCGGAACACATGACGCGGATAAGCCTCATTTCAGTAGTATATTGAAGTCTGGAAACTCCAGCCAGGTCAGCAGCGCCGTATCCTCACCACTGGCATACAAAACCCAGTATTCTCGGTTTAAATTTAAGTCCGGTACTCATTCTTTTTTTCCTTCCAGAGTCATAAATCCCTGCCCGCCTGTTCACAGTGACTGTTCAAACGGTTAGTCCGAAGCCGTTTAGATTGTGAGCTGACGGGATCAGCAGCCTTCAGTCTTTCAGCCGGAACAGATACCATCTGTTTGCTGTTCTACACAACTCCAACCGCCGCATCAATCTGGCTCTCGATCTCTTCATCTGTAAAGTGCTTCAGTGAAATTGCCCCCGTCGGACACTTTGCATTGCAGAGACCGTCCCCTTTACAAAGAACAGGATTAACTACAGCCTTTTTACCCTGCCGTGTCTCGCGAAACTCTATGGCGCCATACGTACAAACCGAGAGACATTGCCCGCACCCGATACACTTATCCTCATTCACTCCGCAAACTGAACCGGAGGCAACGACCGTATCATGCGAGAGAAGAGTTAGAACACGGCCCGCAGCTCCATAAGCCTGGTTGATCGTTTCCGGCATAAGCTTGGGATAATGAGCCATGCCGCAGAGGTAAACGCCGTCAGCGGCAAACTCGACGGGTCTCAGTTTGGCATGGGCTTCTTTAAAAAAGGCATCCGGGCTTAAAGTCACCTTGAATAATCCGGCTACTTCCCTGGTCGAGGAAGAGGGGATAACAGCGGCAGCCAAAACAATTATATCGGCATCAATAGCGAGCTCCCTGAGGAGTATGGGGTCGGTCAGGGAAACCCTCAGAATGCTCCGGCCGTCCTCTTTAACCGTCGCCACCCGCGGTTTATCCTGCGGCTCATAGCGGATGAATCTGACATCTTTACCTGACGCTTCCCGGTAGTAATCCTCTTTGAATCCATACGTTCTCATATCCCTGAAGAGTATGTAAATATCCATCCCGGGATTTATCTCTTTCAGCTTCAGGGCGTTCTTTACGGATTCGCTGCAACATATCCTGCTGCAA
>JAUPLM010000194.1 GCA_030836965.1 Thermodesulfobacteriota bacterium
ATGCTTATTGTTTTTATTCATCAGCCGGATCAGGATATTTAACAGAAATAATGGCATGTGAATCGAAGGCCGCCGTATCTTTTCAATAGAGCTGCCGTGTTTATATGCCGCAAATATTTTTGATATCCAGCCAAAAGTATTATATTCATCGTGATCGCAGGAAACGATGTAATATGAAGGCGATACAAACGATTTTGTAATAAAATAAATCGAAGCTTTCGCCACATCCTTTGCATGAACAATATGAGCTCTTTCACCTCCTTTAACAAATACCATGATCCTTCCGCGTAATGATCTCTTTATTATATTATCAAGAATACCCGGACGATAATCATCAACAACATACATCGGCCTCAGTATTAGTATCTTTTTGCATTGCAGGTATTTTGAAATGTATTTTTCAGCTTCATATTTCGATTTTTCGTAAGTTGTCTGAGGATTGCACGGTGTTTGTTCATCAATATGTCTTTCAATTGTTTTCCCAACAACAGTTGCGCTGCTTAAAAAGCAGAAATATTCCGCATTCGACTTGTTTACAGTATGGACGAGCCGTTTTGTTCCTTCATAATTAACTTTCCACATCTTTGTTTCGTCGTATAGTTCTGCCGCACAATGAAATACAGCATCCGCTCCCAAAACAAATTTTTCCAATACATTCGTATCTTCAACACCACCATGATAATGTTCAACATCCGGCAAGTAATAATTAGACTTGCGGCTTAATGCTCTGACCCTATAACCATTTTGAATAAGCTGCTCTACTATCCTGTTTCCGATCATCCCGGATGCACCGGTTACACAGGCTATTTTTTCAGAGTCCGGCATATTATTTAAATGATGGTATCGACAGCCCGATGGCCTGAGTTTTTGAGTTTGTTACAGTCTTAATATAGCGAGACAAATCATCATGCAGATGTGCGGAAACTAATCCCCTGTAACGAGTAAGGCTTTTTATTAAAACATCTTTATATAAAAGCTTTTTTGCATAACTTCTCATCAAAAGATAATCTATATCTCTCTGCGGTATATCGAGCTTTATAAGTATTGATTCGAAAAGCATTTCTACTTTGTCAGATTGGTTTTTATCAAGATCCTGAGGCCCGAAAACAAAAAAACGGTAAATATTTTCAGCCTCGTCGGGCGTAAGTTTAACACCGGTTAAATTCAGAGCAATTTCGGTGATAATAGAAGCTGCTTCCTGAACAGATCTGCCTCTTCCGTGTGAATAGCCAAAACTGTCAGGAGTTAAGAGATATCCGGCAAGAATATCTTCAAGATTCCAGAACCTGAAACCATTTTGCAGAGCCTTGGCCCAGAGACCATAATCAGCAAGTATTCTGTATGATTCATTATAACCGCCCAGCTCAAGTATCCTATCAAGGCGCATCATGACACTGATATGTATTACCGGGCATGCAAAAAAAATCCGCTGAAGAATAGTCGATGGCCTGTTCGGCATGAAAACATTACCGCAGAATTTTCCGGCCATATCATATTGAAACGCCGCTGTTCCAAGAATATCAATATCAGAATGCTCATCAAGAAACCGAATCTGTTTAAGGAATCGATCGGGCATTGAAATATCACCTGCATCTGTTCTCGCAATGTATTTTCCCCGAGCTATCCTGAGGCCGACGTTAAGAGATGCTGTTTGGCCTGCATTCTCGTTGTTATTATGAATTATTATCCGCGGATCATCATATGAATTGATGATATTCAAAGTTGAATCCGTGCTGGCATCGTTAACAATGATGAACTCGAAATCACCATATGATTGTGCCAAAACCGATTCAATGCTGGGCTTTAAATATTTTTGGCCGTTATATACAGCCAGTACTACAGAAATTACCGGAATGTTATTCATATATTATTATTGAACAGAGAACCCTTTGCATGATTACCGTAAAGTGCCGTCAAGGAAGAGTATCTCGTGCAAAATCCCTGAAAAGGTATTGTATTACATCGCAGGTGCGAGTTTTATCATTTAAGAATATCAAGCTGTTTTGCGCGCCGGATTATAAATAGTGTGTATATAGTCTGGAATAATATAAATGGTACAAAAACAAACAGTCTGTTTGCACCGGGGATTTTCAGTAAAATCCAGGCTCCTGCTGATTGAAATAATGACATGATATAATGAGTATTGCTGACTGTTTTATGGCTGTAGCCAAGCTGATTAAAGAGCTGATAGAGGTGGGTTCTGTGGGACATAAATACATTCTCACCGTTTATGCCGCGTCGTATGAAAGTAAAGACCGTGTCCCAGATAAAATGAAATAATAAAAGAGGTATTACAAACAGCGAAGTATGAGATTGATCATATAATGATGCCACGATGCTCAGATTGGCAAATGTAAAGCCTATGAATATGCTTCCGACATCTCCCATAAAAAGCCGGCCTTTGGGAAAATTGAAAAATAAAAAACCAAGACTTCCTGAAATCAGTCCATAGCTTACCAGATAGATCAGGGTGCTGCCTTCCATGAAACAGAGCATGCTGAAAACAAGACTTGTGATTAAAGCTGTTCCTCCGGCAAGCCCGTCAATTCCATCCATGAAATTATAGGCATTCGTCATGCCGACAATCCAGAGAAATGTCAGAACCGGACCGGTTATGCCAAGTTTAACGGTTCCAGCCCAGGGTAACGATATTTCCGTAATAATCAGACCGCAAACCATTACCGTAATTGCGGCAACAGCCTGGAAAAGCAAACGAACGTAAAAATGAAGATTATACTTGTCGTTGTAAAGAGAGACGGAGGCGAGCATCAAAGATGAGAAGAGAAAACCGATAAAAAACTGTTTATTTACGGCAATAGTATCACTGAAAAAAAAGATTACGATAATCCCGGCCATGAAAGTCAATACAATGGCGATACCGCCTGATTTGGGGGTGGGAATATTATGAGACGAGCGGACATTCGGAACATCGATGATCCACGCGTTTTTAAGAAGATAGATACAGATCAGAACC
>JAUPLM010000195.1 GCA_030836965.1 Thermodesulfobacteriota bacterium
ACTGCTCAACATCCTTCCCTATGTATTTCTCAACCTCCAGAAATTGCAGGTGTAAGTCTATATCCTCCTATAAAATATACTTTTTTTCAAAACGCCTCTGGGAAAAGACTGAATCTATTAATCTGTTCGCTTTACTTATGGTTTCACTGTCGATGGAGCTTATGGAGCGGGTTATACGGCTCAACTGGCCAAGCTTTAAAACTGAATAGACCCCGAGCGGGACAACAACCAGCAGGATTACAAGGTAACCCAGGACAAGTCTTTTAAATATTCCCCAATGTTGCATGAACAATTTCATAGATAGCAGGCGGCTGACCAGTTTTAAGACATTCCGGAAATATCCGGATTGGACTGTATAATACCAAAAAACGCGGTTCCGGTCAAAGCCGCTTTTAAAATATCGCCGGTCAAAACATTTTCCTTGCCGTTATCAGATAAAAGGGCGTTTCCAGATTTATTTTCTCCATATCGATGCCGCCGAAATTATTATCTTTCAAAACTCCCGCATAAAATAACGGCGACCGGTATGATCGGAAAAAAAGCAGAAAAGGTATCATGGAATATGGCACTGCTTCACCGGCAACTTCAATCGGGCCTCTCTCAAATATCAGTAATGTGCCTCCGGCAGGCAGGGATCGGGCGGCATTTGCTATGAGCTGTCCGGCCTCTTTGTCCGGCCAGTCATGCAGCATGGATTTAAATGAGATCAGATCGAAACCGGACGGCAGCCTCTCCTTCAAGGCATCCCCTTTGATAAAAACTATCCGGCTGCTTTCGGGCTCGGCGCGGAGATGCTCTGCTCCGATATCGCAAACCAGCGGCAGGTCAAAAACCGCCGCTGAAATACCGGGATGTTTTTTACAAATCTGAAGCGCGAATTCACCGCTGTTTCCTCCTATATCGAGCATCTGATTATAGCGGGAAAAATCGTGATGATGCATGCAAACTTTGGCTTAATATCTGGTAAGAGCCGTCGTGATCCGCATCCAGCGTCTGGTTTGTTTATAGTTTTCAGGACTTGGTTCAAAACACCGGTTGTAAGAGAAGAGGTCAAATATCCTGGCGTTGCGGAAAAACCATTCCGGATTGCTGATCAGGGCAGTAAAAAGATCCGTAAAATCCGCGGTGACCTGGTTGGCAAAATCGAGCTTGGCCTCCATCAAGTCACGGTATTTTAACGCCTTCTTAAATTGCGGGCTGAAATCCAATCTCTCTCCGTTTTCCCTGATAACCCGGTTTACCTTCAGCAGATCAAGCAGAAATTGCAGTCCCCGTTCATCCGCCTTGAATCGTTTTCTGACGTCATTAAAAAGAGCTGCGGGATTTTCGGCTAAAAAATCAATCAGTCCCAATTCAAAAGCGGTCCCCAGAGCACGGGCTTCCACAACGCGCCGGATAAAGCTGTCGACGCAAAGGTATTCCGTGTGATTTTGCATGCCTGAATCCGGAGGAGTCACGATATCTGTCCTTATCTGGGTATCCTGGCTAATATTTCTTTGGTTGCCCGCAGCGCCATCGCGTCAATATCCATCATTCCATCAATGATGATATCGGCATTCCGGCTGACCTTCTGCTGCTGAATCTGAAGCACCTTTCGAACGACTTTCAGATAGTTGTCGAGATATTCATCCATCCAGGCGACAAGTTTTTCCGGGTTCGGGTCGATTACTCCTGCCAGAAAATCTCCGGTAAACTCTTTTAATTTTTGAGCCAGCGCTATATCGGGCGGAATATCTATCCAGATCAGAAGATCGATATATCCTGCTGTTTCGTTCTGTTCCTTTCCAAGCGGCATCTCAAAAAGGATATACCGGGCCGGGCCGGTATTTGTTTTCGTCAATGGATTGAATAAAGATTCACCCCGTTTTAATTTTTTTAAATCATCAGCCAGACCCGGAACAGTAAAGTCGTCAAACGAGGCGCCTTTTGCTATCCACTTTTCCAGATCCTGTACCGGCGATTCCGTTATTTTTTCATAATGATCGAAAAAAATTGTCGCTGAATCATCGAGCCGGTTTGCAATTGCTTTTACAAGGGCCGTCTTGCCGCCCCCGATAGGGGCGGCAACCGCAATCACGTGATTCATATAAATGTCCTGTTGCCGCAGTAAATGATATTATAAATACGGGCTGTCAGAAAATCCCGTAGTAACCGCTTTTTAATATCACCAGTTCATTTCCTTCCATACGGTAATCATAACCGGCATCATACAGCATATGATCGAGGCCGGCCTTGTTTTCTTCCGCAAAATGAACCAGTTTATCGGGATAGTTCATTTTTTTCAGAAAAAATATCAGCTGGACGATGGTGATACCGGAAAAATAGAGAGCGTCATTCCCCTGTTTGTTCGCCACAACAATAATTTTGCAATTTACCAATTCCGGCCAAAGCAGCTGATGAACCCTGATCCCTGAATCCACATGGGCAGAGCAGTAGACTTTATCTGAAATCTCTTGCCGGTGTTTTCCGGCATCAAAAAAAAAGTAAATATTTTCAAGACGCGTCCCGCTCTTCTCCAACGAGTAACATATGCCGGAGGAAACACTGCTTCCGGGGTTGCCTATGTACATATGGATCTCTTCAAGTTTTCCGGCGCCTGAGATCAGATCGTGTGTTATATCGATAGAAAACATGAAATAGTCAAGATTTTCATTTATCTTTGTTTCACAGTCCGTAAAGGGCCTGATAATATTCAACAGCCTGGTTATGGATCTTACCCTTTCTCTTCTTTTATAATCGTAAAAATAGAATTCCCACCGAAGGCCGTCTCCTGTCAGCTTGGTTCCCCAGACAGTGTTTGAGATTCCTATTCCCCGGCGGATTGCCTCAACCAGTTCGTAAATTCTTTTATTGGCGCCGGCCACATCAAAAGAATTATACAGCAGGTTTACGGATCGGAATTTGTTTGCCGGGGAAGCGACCGGCGTATACCTCCACAGGCAGAAATCATAATAAACATCCTGCTCTGTAGTATACTCCAGCTGATTCATGGCTTTTCCTTTTTTATGTTATAAGAAAGATAGAGTTAAAACCCGGCCGCGCAGGCTTTCTTCAAATTGATGCTCATCATGCGCCGGTCTGTATGACAGATCTATTTAATCGGGGATAAAAGATTCTCTTCATTGCCGTACCTGTGAATATAGGCGCTGGAAAGCCCCCAGCACTCATGCGCTTTACATTTATCCCGGTAAACACATTTTCCGAAGCCGCACGCGCTGAATTCCCTCCAAAAGCGGTCGGGAATCAGCGTTTCAGGAAAGAAGCTGTCGAAGAATCCCGGCTCACCGGCAGACAGACAAACAGGAAAACTTTTTAACACCAGAGCTTTGCCCGCTGACCTAGCGATGGGAAGTATTTTTCGGAGCATCCGGCAAAAATCTCTCATGCTCACCACAAGATCCCTGCTGTCGGTTATTTCCATTGGGAAGTAATTCCACAAGTGGATTTCGCTGATTTTTTCCCCTGACAGAAATTCTATCAGACGGGGAATTTCATTAAGATTTCTTGTCGTCAGCACCGTATTGCTGATCACATTTGCATCATGATCGGCAAGATTTTTCAAACCGGCCAGCAATTCCCTGAAAGACCCGGGCCGGCAGGTCGTGGCATCATGGATCTTTTCCAGTCCATGGATGCTGACAAAGAATTCATTTATGCCGCAATCCGTAAGGTGCGCCAGATATTCCCTGCTGCAAAGCCTTCTCCCATTTGTTTGTATCTGTATTTTCTTAAAATATCCCAGAGAGCGGGCATACAGAACAAACTTGTCCAGATCATCGAATGTTGTTACCTCGGCGCCGGAAAGAATCAAATTTTGAAACCTGCCGCCGGCCCGGATATCCGTGAGGACTTTTTTATAGTTGTCGAAGCCGATGGGCTGCAGATGCGTTTTCATGTCCGACAGCATGCAGATGATACAATTATTGTTACAGCCAAACCAGACGGAAATAACAATATATTTACTTAGATCTACTCTGTGGTAAGCCATTTGTCATCTGTTAGGGATAAAGGATAAGAATTTGCTTCCTTAAAGATGCAGATATGTCAAAAGGACCGTTTCTTGTCAAGGGAAAAGACCCCCGGTTTCCCATGCCTTTGCAGGACGGTATGTAATATTTCGGAGTATTAAACTCTGTGCGCCTGAGTATTCGCCTGCATCATGTCAAGCAGGGTTTGCCTGCCGGATTCCTCACATCCATTTCCTTTTTTTGAAAATCCCTATCATGGTTATTCCGAGCGCCGCCATGATCC
>JAUPLM010000196.1 GCA_030836965.1 Thermodesulfobacteriota bacterium
ATGGACCCTGACCGCCTTGAATCAATCCTGACATCAAAAACAAACCCGGTCCAGATTATTTTTGCCGGAAAAGCCCATCCCAAGGATCAGGAGGGAAAGGACCTGATACAAAAAGTCGTTCAATTTGCCCAAAAAACAAATATCCGCCACCGTCTGATTTTTCTTGAAGATTACGATATAAATATAGCTAGAATTCTGGCTCAGGGCGCTGATGTCTGGCTCAATACCCCGAGACGTCCATTTGAAGCATGCGGAACATCAGGGATGAAAGCCGCCATCAACGGTGCTCTTAATATAAGCATCCTTGACGGATGGTGGTGCGAAGGATTTTCGGACGAGAGAGGCTGGCGGATAGGCAACGGTGAAGAATATTTTGATAATGACTATCAGGATAATGTCGAAAGCCAGGCGCTCTATAATATTCTTACCGATGACGTGATACCATGCTTTTACGACAGGAAAAACGGCGACTCTCCGCAGAAATGGATGCATAAAATGAAAGAATCGATGAAAATGGCCATGAAAAACTTCTGCAGTCATGTTATGGTATCAAATTACAACAGCATGTTTTATACTCCTTCAGCAAAAAGATTGCAGGATCTATTATCGGATAATGCCTCAGAAGCAAAAGCGCTTGCCCTGCAGCGCGACAGACTCCGGGCTTTATGGAAATTTATAAAACTGGAGACCCCGGTCAGAAAACAAACCGGGCCGTTCAGGGCAGGAGATACTTTTAATGTATCAATTGAAGTCTACCTCGGAGAATTAAAACCGGAAGAGCTGGAAATACAGCTTTACTTCGGCCGGATGAAATCGGTTGATTCCGTTACAGACGGAAGAGCTGAAACCATGAAAGTCCGTGAACATCTAGGAGATGGACGGTATCTTTATGAATGTGATATAATATGTGATAATTCAGGGAGGTTCGGCTTTACGGCGAGAGCAATACCCAGGGGCGATGATTGGATTAAGTACACTCCCGAATTTTTAACCTGGGCCTGATTCAAACCGAAACAATATTCGAACCTTCCGCTGCCTGCGGCATGGCGCATCACATAAATATTGATGGATTCCTTAAGGAAATATCAATGCTTGATGATTCCAAAAAAAATCCCAGGATACTTATTGTAACCCCGGAGGTCACATATCTTCCGGAAGGAATGGGCAATATTGCAAACCGCCTGACTGCAAAAGCCGGGGGGCTTGCCGATGTTTCAGCCGCATTAATAAGCGCTCTTTTTGATCAGGGAGCAGATGTTCACGTCGCCCTGCCCGATTACAGGGGAATATTCAGCGCCCAGCTGGCTCATCTTTTTGGCAAAGAGCTGGATTTGATACGCCGTAAAATGCCTGATGAAAGGATACATCTGGCCGAAGACAGGGTTTTCTATTATCTGAACCATGTTTATTCAAATTACGGATGGGAAAATCTGAAAATAGCGCTTTCCTTTCAACGCGAAGTTATAAACAACATCATTCCTCGCGTAAGACCCGATCTTATACATTGCAACGACTGGATGACCGGATTGATACCCTCTGTGTCGAGAAAGCTCGGTATACCCTGTTTGTTTACAATTCATAATATTCATACCAAAAAAACTTTTCTCTCCAGCATCGAAGATACAGGAATAGATGCCGCCTCATTCTGGCAGAATCTTTACTATGAACGCATGGCTTACGATTACTGGGGAACACGGGAATCAAATCCGGTTGATCTCCTGACAAGCGGGGTCTTTGCATCTCATTTTGTCAATACGGTCAGCCCGACATTTCTTATGGAAATAATCGAGGGAAAACATAATTTTGTCGAACCGTACCTGAAGCAGGAGCTTTCGAACAAATGGTCCTCCGGATGCGCCGTAGGGATACTTAATGCTCCGGATTCGACATTTAATCCTGCCACAGACAGCGAGATTGAATGCCGGTATTCTGAAAAGGATTTCACCAGGGGAAAGACTGAAAACAAAATCGCTTTTCAGAAAAAACTGGGGCTTCTGGAAGATAGTGCGGCACCTATGTTTTTCTGGCCCTCGCGGCTTGACTCTATACAAAAAGGCTCACAGCTTCTTGCGGAAATTTTCTATGCGGTTGTCTCTTCAAACTGGGAAAAAAAACTTCAGGTTGTTTTTGTTGCAAACGGGGAATATCAGCAGCATTTTAAATGCATCGTTGATTTTCACCGGTTTCAGGACCGTGTAGCCGTATGTGATTACGATGAAAAGCTTGAGCGCATGGCATATGCCGCATCAGATTTCGTACTAATGCCCTCCCGCTTTGAACCGTGCGGTCTCCCGCAGATGATAGGGCCGATATACGGATCCATCCCTGTTGCGCACGATACAGGCGGTTTGCACGATACTATAACCGAGCTTGTTCCTGAAAAAGATAAAGGAAACGGGGTTCTCTTTAAATTTTATGACACTGAGGGACTTCTCTGGGCAATACGTCAGGCAATTGCTTTTTACGATTTGCCTCAAAGGGTAAAACAAAAACAGATAAAAAGAATCATGGTTGAAAGCCTTGCAAATTTCAACCATTCCGTTACAGCGCGTCAGTATATTAACCTTTACGAAAAAATGCTGCAGCGCCCACTTATAAACACCTGGTAAACACTTTTTCATGAGGCTGCCGGTTGAATGCATCTCCAGATAAAACTGAAGGGTTTTATGAAAACGACCCTTTCCTGAAAAACTACAGAAATTCCGTATTAAAAAGGATTAAAAATATATCTGAAAAAGAGATCCTCCTTACGCGGAACAGCAAAAACCTTGCGGATTTTGCTTCGGGGCATAAGTACTTCGGCCTTCATTTTTCGGAAAAAAGATGGATTTTCCGCGAATGGGCTCCGAATGCCTCCTCAATATGCCTGATCGGAAATATGACCGGCTGGCAGGAAAAAACAGAATTTACATTAAAAAGAATAAATGAAACGGATGTATGGGAACTTATTCTGCCTCCTGAAGCTTTAAAACACCGCGACCTCTACAGGCTCAGGATCCGCTGGCCCGGCGGAGAAGGCGACCGTATCCCGGTTTATGCAAAACGGGTAATCCAGGACCCTCAAACGCTGATTTTCAACGCCCAGGTCTGGTCTCCTGAGAATCCTTACGTGTGGCGATGCCCCGATTTCAAATGCCGGCAGGATGCACCTTTAATATATGAAGCACATATAGGAATGGCGCAGGATGAAGGAAAAATCGGCTCGTACCGTGAATTCTCGGATAAAATACTGCCCCGCGTCATATCCTCCGGCTATAACATGATTCAATTCATGGCGATTCAGGAACATCCTTATTATGCATCTTTCGGCTATCAGGTATCTAATTTTTTCGCCCCTTCATCCCGTTTCGGAACGCCTGAAGATTTAAAAGAATTGGTCGACTCGGCTCATTTGTCGGGAATTGCGGTCATAATGGATATAATACACTCTCATGCGGTCAATAATGAAGTTGAGGGCCTAAGCCGTTTCGACGGGACACTCCACCAGTACTTTCATGATGGCCCGAGAGGAATGCACAGCGCTTGGAATTCACGGTGTTTTGATTACGGAAAGATACAGGTCCTTCATTTTCTTCTTTCAAACTGCAGGTTCTGGCTCGATGAATACCGTTTTGACGGATTCAGGTTTGATGGTGTTACAAGCATGTTGTATCTCCATCACGGCCTAGGAAAATCTTTCACTTCCTATAATGATTACTTTAACGAGACTGTGGATGAAGAGGCCCTTACTTATCTAGCGCTCGCAAATAAACTGATACATGATATAAGACCCGATGCTGTGACAATCGCGGAAGATATAAGCGGGATGCCGGGGCTTGCCGCCCCTCTATCTGAAGGAGGCTTCGGGTTTGACTACCGGTTCTCAATGGGAATACCCGACTACTGGATCAGGCTGGTCAAGGATTCTTATGATGAGGACTGGCCGACCGGCCATCTCTGGTATGAGCTCAACAACAGACGCATGGAAGAAAAGTCGATCAGTTATTCCGAATCCCACGACCAGGCGCTCGTCGGAGATCAGTCTCTTATATTCAGGCTAATCGGTTCCGATATTTATGATCACATGACCATAAATGATGAAAATTTCAGAGTCGACAGGGGGGTTGCATTACATAAATTAATAAGGCTGATCACACTGGCTACAGCCGGAAACGGATATCTGAACTTCATGGGAAACGAATTCGGTCATCCCGACTGGATTGATTTTCCCAGGCCGGGTAATGACTGGACATATCATTATGCCAGGCGTCAGTGGTATCTCGCGGACGATCCGTCACTGAAATACCATCTTCTGGCAAATTTCGACCGGGATATGATCGCGCTGGCAAAGAGATTTAATCTTCTCGGACATGCAGCACCAACGCTCTTGTATGAAAACACCAATGACAAGATTATAGCTTTCAGGAGAGCCGGGCTTCTGTTTGTTTTCAGCTTTCACCCTTCCAGCTCTTTCACCGATTACTGCTTTGATGCGCCTCCAGGAACCTATAAG
>JAUPLM010000197.1 GCA_030836965.1 Thermodesulfobacteriota bacterium
CATCTCTTCTTCCTTCAATGATAGCCAAAGCCACCGGGCGGCCGGATAAATTTGCCGCATTTCATTTCCACGATGTCCGGGTAACAAGCATTGTCGATATCATGCCTCATCCGGGCACTTCGGAAGAAACCGTCGGATTGATAAAATCCTTTGCCGAACGGATAGGGCAGGTGCCCATCATGCTGAGAAGGGAAAATTCCGGATATGTGTTCAATGCCATGTTCATGGAACTGCTCAGCGCCGCTCAAACTCTTGCGGCCAACAATGTGGCAGGGGTGGAAGATATCGACAGGTCATGGATGGGTGTCATGCATGCAATGGTCGGACCTTTCGGAATGATGGACAGTATCGGTCTCGATACCGCCTGGAAGGTCACAGACTACTGGGCCAATATGACCGGAGAGCCGCAGGCTCTTGCCAATGCCGCGTTTCTTAAGCAGTACGTGGATAAGGGACTGCTCGGAGTTAAGAGCGGTAAGGGATTTTATTCCTACCCTGGGCCGACGTTTGTAAAGCCGGGATTCATAGAAGGTAAAAAGCTTTTGTAAAACATTTGTAAAACCCTGCAATCTGCTTTGCAATTACACTCCTTTTCGCCTAAAAGTCGAAAACTTTGAACAACATCTGATTACCTGTGCCTGCCCTTTAATCAGATGTAACGCAAAATTAAAGGAGCTGTAAGCGTGCAATATACAATATTTGATACACCCATCATAAAAACTCTTATGAGATGGCTCTCCCGGTTTATCCTCAAAACAGCAGGATGGCGTATCGAAGGCAGTCTTCCGGAGATCAAAAAAATGGTTCTGATTGCGGCTCCGCATACTTCAAACTGGGATTTTCCGATAACAATATTCGTAGCCTTTGCCGTAAAGGCCAAAATATTCTGGATGGGGAAAGACACATTGTTCCGGTTTCCATTCGGAACTTTATTCAAGTGGCTTGGCGGCATACCTGTTGACCGTTCCAGGTCAAACAACATAGTCGAACAGATGATCAGTAAATTCTCCGAAAACGAGAGCCTCATCGTAACGATTCCGCCGTCAGGGACCCGCAAAAAGGTCATGAAATGGAAAACGGGATTCTATTATATAGCAAGAGGCGCCGGGGTTCCGGTTGTGCTCGCATACCTTGACTACCGGAGAAAAGCAGGCGGGTTCGGGCCTGTTTTCATGCCTACGGGCGATATCGAATCCGATATAAAAGAGATCAGAGCTTTTTATTCCGGCATTCACGGGAAGAATACGGTAACTGAAGAGCCATTATTCATAAATCCTGCATGTTTGGAAAAGCCGAATGAAATGATTATTCCGTAAATTCCCGCCTCATGGTAAGTTCTTATTGATTTCACAGCGTTGGCATTATAAGAATGATTCTCAATCTGGTGAAACAAAAGATCCGGATTCTGCCCGCACTTAAAACGCGATAAGGAAATCACCATGCCCGGTAATGACTATATTAATCAGGTCAGAGAAATAATCCGGCTGTTCCTGAAGTCGAAAAAAATACTGAAGATGTATCCTTCCAACAACCCCATGTGCCTCAGCATCACTGATGACTGTTTTGTCCGGTTTACCGAATTCTTCGATTTCAATGAAAAACTCTCTCTTAAGATAGGCCAGAACGACATATACTATGACTCCGAAACCGTATATTCCAACACGGAGAAGGAGGATAACCTAGCGCTTTTTCTCTTTAAGGACGGTTTGAGGGAAATTACCTTTAAAAGAGGCTTATCGCGGGAGGATATGTATGAATTTCTAAGGATCATGTCTTTTGATTTCAGCCGCGATGCGGTGGACGATGATATAGTGACACTCTTGTGGGAAAAGGATTTTCAGAACATACAGTATGTTGTTGATGAAATCACCCTTTCCGATGAAGAAGATTACGAAGCGCGGGCGGTAAAGGAAATTGAGGAGAAGTGCGCCGATGAAGAGAGCCTTCTGAAGGCATACGAAGATACGCTGAATAACGGCGCAATGGTAAAAGAATTTGAAATGGCCACCCTTACGGATAAAGATATGCGGGACCTGGCCGGTGAATTTGAAAAGGACGCGCTCGATAAAACGGAAAAGCTGATTGAAATCCTGTTTGAAATGTTCCTGCTGTCCGAAAAGGAGGAAGATTTCAATGATCTTGCCAGATCCTTTGCCGGCATGATCGAATATGTATTGGGCATGGAGGATATTGATACCGCTACCGTAATACTACTGAGACTGAATCACCTGAAAGACGCGAAGAGTATTTCGGAAGAAATCAGAAACTGCTCGAAAAATATCCTTATAAATATAAGTACGGAAAAAACTATAAATCTTCTGGGGAATATTCTGGACGGCAGCCGCAAGATAGAGGATAAAAAAGTAGAGGATTTCGTAAAATGCCTTGACGTGAGGGCTATTCCGCACCTGGTATTGATACTGGGGGAGCTGAAGAAAATTCATTCCAGAAAGCTGATAGTAGAAGCGCTCGTAATTCTCGGCAAAAAAAATATAGCCTCACTGACGGAAGGACTGAATGATTCCCGCTGGTATGTTGTAAGAAATATCATATATGTTCTGAGAAAGATAGGGGACAGGCAAGCGGTGGATCAACTTTTGAAGACCATCAGGCACGGAGATGCCCGGGTAAGGAAAGAAGTTATAAGGGCTTTAGGCGAGCTCAAGGGAGCCGGTGCGATCCCGGCGCTGCGGAACTGCCTCGATGATCCTGATTTTCAGATAGAATCGGCCGCGCTGACGGAGCTCGGCAATATCGGGTCGGATGCCGTAAAACGGATTCTTTTAAAAAGGATTTCCGGCAGCGGCTTCGCAGCAAGGGATTTTGAAGTGAAGAAGAAGTATTTCGAGATAATTTCAAAATGGAAAGATAAAGATGTATACGACTTAATGGCCGGGATTATCGGGAAGAAAACTTTTTTCGACAGGACCAGGAATTATGAAAACAGGGCGTGCGCGGCATACTGTCTCGGCCTGATCGGAAGCAGGGAATATCTTCCGCTGCTGGAAAAGTACCGTAATGACGGCAACCGGTTGTTCAATGAATCTGTAACAGAGGCCATAAGGCGGATCGGGCATGAAAAATAACCAGGAAATCGAGATTAATCAGTCGGCCCGGGATTTGCTTAACCAGCTTTCGGCCCTTCTGCGCATCTCCCAGGTTCACGATACCGGCAATGAAGCGGTCATTTCGGGCATTGACAGGCTGGTATCTGTTGTGAATGAGCTTGTAGCCGGCCAGGGAATCGTCGGGTTTAAACTGAGAGGAGAATATTTTTATCTGAATGAGTATCGCATAAGATATTCCCTCGAGCATCTTCTTAACTTTGATTTTCTGACCAGAGAATTCAAAAGACGTGAACTGGGCAGCTTGATTTTCAGGAAAAATATCGGTTCCGCCGATATACTGACTTTTATCACGGCTTTCATCTCTTCCGCCTTTTCCCGGAATCCGTTTGACTCGATCGAAAAAAAGATGTCGGCGGTTCAATCCGTTGTGGTTGAAAAACTGATGAAAATCGCGGAAACCGAATCTCTTGATCCGAGAAAGATGGTCAGGAAGACTTATTTTAACGCGGTATCATATGCTGCCGGCATAATAAGAAAAATCCGTGCCGGAGAAAAAGACAGCCTTAAAACGGCCAAAAGAATCGTAGCATCGGTGGTTGATCAGATAGTTGAAGAGGAGCAGTTGCTGCTCGGTATGACGGCTATAAAGGATTATGATGAATATACATATCAGCATTCCGTAAATGTGAGCATACTTTCAGTGGCTTTGGGACAGCGGCTGGGTATGAGCCGCAAAATGCTGACTGACCTCGGTATGATGGCGCTCTTCCATGACATCGGCAAGATAAATGTTCCGAGTGAAATCCTGAACAAACCGTCCGGTTTTAATGATGAGGAGTGGACGATAATCCGGAAGCATCCCTTCTGGGGAGCCAAAGCATTATTAAGCCTCAGAAAGATTGATGAGTTTTCCGTAAAGTCGGCTCTGGTTGCTTTTGAACACCACCTCAATTACGATCTCAGCGGTTATCCGAAGATCCGCAGGAGA
>JAUPLM010000198.1 GCA_030836965.1 Thermodesulfobacteriota bacterium
TTATTTGCCGATTCAAGATCGGGAAGTTCACCTATCGTCAGAAGATCCTCTTCATGTTCCACAAATATATCAACGTCATTGACATGAATAAAGCTTCTCCCCAGCACCCTGGGCATTTTCGGGTTAACCTGCGCTATGACAAGATCGGCTGATGAAGCCGCCGCCTGGGTTATATCCACGGAAACGCCGAGGCTCATCCACCCGAAATCATCAGGCGGAGATACCTGGATAAGAGCCACATGAATAGGAAGAAGCCTGCTTTTGAACAGGCGAGGAATCGCTGAAAGGTTTATCGGAGTAATAAAACGTATATTTCTTGCAAGACCCCTGGACTTGGCCGATCCCAGATAAAACGACCTGATGTTCAGGCTCTGGGTTTTTGTTTTGTTGGCTATGAGGGTAAGCGGAGTGGTTTCAAGAGTAAGGAGGCGCACGATTTCGATGTCGGTAAAATTATCCGAACTTTCCGACAGAACCCTCACAAGATGCTGGGGTTCTCCGCAGGAGGAACCTATAAATACCCTCCTGCCCGGTTTGATAAGACTTATCGCTTCAGCGGCGCTTCGCTTGTTTTCAACATATTTATCAGCCCAGTATTTTGAAATCGCCATAAAGCCTCTCTATGCGGATAAAATGATTTATATCACTTCGCAAAAAGTCCGAAACCCGTCAGTCCCGTAAAATCGGGAGTCCGGAACCGGATGAAAAAACCGCATAGCGCTATCGCTTCACCGGGTGCCCCGCTTTCGCCGGAACGACATAAAAGAGATAATTTGCACTTTTACCGGAATGCCGATTTTAATCGGATAGAACTAAGGTGCAAAGCAGATAACAAATAAATACACCATATATCAGGATATTATTTCAAGTCAACAGGTTCCGGAAAAACCGATAATCTTTCCTTGACAGACATTTTTCTTTTAACTATATCACTTATCTAAATGCTCTTACTGCTCAATTTATAACCAATAAGGTGTGCTTGCCGAAGCGTACCAGGTAAAGGCGATAAAAAGCACCTACCTTTAATTAAGGAGGAACAGAAAATGAAGACAGTTGAACAAAAGACTTCAATTCAAAGACGTTCATTTTTAAAGAAGGCCGGAACCGGCATAATTGCCGGAGTCGGCCTTGCCGCCGGTGTGGGTGTAGCAGCCCCAGCAGTTCACGCCGAACCCACTATCCGCTGGCGCCTCGCATCCAGCTTCCCCAAATCACTGGACGCTCTTCTGGGACCCGCTGAAGTATTTGCCAGGATGATGGGCGCAATGTCCGGCGGCAAGTTCATGATCTCCGTTCACGCGGCCGGTGAACTTGTCCCAGCCTTCGGCGTACTCGACGCAGTTCAGAACAATACAGTCGAGTGCTGCCATACCGCGCCTTATTACTTTTTCGGCAAGGATGATGCCTTTGCTATCGGCACGGCCATCCCATTCGGTCTCAACTCGCGCCAGATGACTGCATGGATGTATGAAGGCAACGGCCTTACACTGATGCGTGAGTTCTTAAAGAACTACAACATAATTAACTTTCCTATGGGAAATACAAACGCGCAGATGGGCGGCTGGTACCGGAAGGAAATAAAATCCGTGGCCGACCTGAAGGGTCTCAAGATGCGCACAGCCGGAATCGCCGGAAAAGTTCAGGAGAGACTCGGTGTGGTGACTCAAAGCATTCCGCCGGGAGAGATTTACACTTCGCTGGAGAAAGGCACGATCGATGCAGTTGAGTTTGTAGGTCCTTATGACGACTACAAACTGGGATTTTATAAAGTGGCGCCCAACTATTACTATCCCGGCTGGTGGGAAGGAAGCGCTCAGACCGACCTTTACATAAATATCAAAGCCTACGAGGCGCTTCCTGCCGATTATAAGGCTATGATCGAGACTGCAGCAGCGTACGCACACATCGTGATGCAGACCACTTATGACGCCAAAAACCCTGTCGCACTGAAGCAGCTGGTGGCAGCCGGCGCCAAACTGCACCGGTTCCCTAAAGACGTCATGGAAGCAGCTTTCAGGGAATCCATGGCGTTATACGGTGAAATCTCCGCAAAGAATCCCCGGTTTAAAAAGATATATGATGACTACATCAAATTCCGGGCCGACGCCAACATGTGGTTCCGTTTCGCTGAAGCCGGTTTCGACGACTTTATGCAGGCGCAGAAACTTTAAGCACTTCTCCATGCAGATAAAAACCCCGCCGGCTCAAGCCGCGCGGGGTTTTTATTTGCATGATCAGCCCTGCCTATTTTTTCTTGGCATCCTGTTCAATCGCCCGCATGACGGCTTCCATCGGATCTTCTTCCTGTGATCCGCCGGGAGCTTCCTGAGCGGCCTTGTCGTTTGATGTTTCAGGCAAGAGAGCCTTCGCCGGCTCCTCCTCTGTCTGACCGTAATCCGGGGGTTCGGCTTCGATTATCATTGTTTCCAGATTAACTTCCGGCGCCTTATCAATACCGCTTGTAACGATAGACGGGAAAGAGATGACCAATGCAAGCATGATTACCTGAAGAGAAATAAAGACAATCGAACCCTTGTATATCTGTGCCGTAGTAACTGCCTCGATACGCTTGTTGGTAACCTTGTCTGTATAGGCAAATCTGGGCGCAACGCTTCTGAGATAGAAGAGGGAGAAACCAAAAGGCGGCGACAGGAACGATGTCTGAAGGTTCATAGCGATAACCACTCCGAACCAGACCAGATCTATGCCCATCTTGTTTGCCACCGGCATCAGGAGGGGTATGACGATAAAAGCGATTTCGAAGAAGTCGATAAAACATCCTAGCACGAACACAAGAATGTTCACTGCAATCAAAAATCCCAGTTGACCGCCCGGCAGTTTGTCAAACAGATGCTCTACCCAGATATGGCCGTCTGCGGCGTTAAAGGTAAAACTGAAGAAGGTTGCTCCTATCAGAATGAATATGACGAAGCAGGTAAGTTTCGCAGTTTGATCCAATGCCTGCTTGAGAAGACTTAAATTAAGCCTGCGCCGTGAAACTGCCATTATAAGAGCGCCCGTTGCGCCCATTGCCCCGCCTTCCGTAGGTGTTGCCACTCCGATGAAAATGGTCCCGAGAACAAGGAAAATCAATACCAGCGGCGGAAGCAGCACAAAGACTACGCGCTCCGTGAGCCTCGACAGCAGCTTTAATCGCAACCAGCGGTTGGCCAGGGAGAGCGCCAGCGCGACGAAGGCCGCAGCGGTTACTGATATGGTGAGGACTTCATCCATCGGCGCCTTGCCTTCGCGCCCGACCACCGGATTGATGATTCCTTCATGAAGGGCCGCCCATATGAAGGCGGCTGCCGTCGAGATTATCAATAATACGAGCAGAGAGCGATGACCGCTCGAGCCGTTTTCTTCTTTGTAAATGCACGCTTCCGGAGGCAATGCGGGCACCCAGCCCGGCCGGAATATGGCAAGAGCGATAATAAACAACGAAAAAAAGCCAACCAGTATAAGGCCGGGAACAACCGCTCCGGCGTACATATCGCCTACTGAGCGTCCCAGCTGGTCGGCCATGACGATCAGGACAAGCGAAGGCGGAATGATCTGTGCCAGCGTGCCGGAGGCTGTTATAACTCCTGTAGCGATACTTCTGTTGTAGCCGTAGCGGAGCATTATAGGCAGAGAAATGAGGCCCATTGAGATCACCGCCGCCGCTATCACGCCTGTGGTTGCGGCGAGCAGCGCGCCGACAAAGATCGTAGCCAGCGCGAGGCCTCCGCGCAGCGGGCCGAATACCTGTCCGATCGTTTCCAGCAAATCTTCCGCCATGCCGCTTCGTTCTAGAACGATGCCCATGAAGGTGAAGAAAGGAACGGCCAGCAGAGTTTCGTTCTGCATTATGCCGAATATCCTGAGCGGAAGCGCCTGGAAGAGAGTTTGAGGGAACAGGCCGGCTTCCATTCCTATCAGCCCGAAAGTAAGCCCGGTGGCCACCAGGCTGAAGGCTACCGGAAATCCTGAAAGAAGGAAAAACAGCAGGCCTGCAAACAGCAGGGGAACGAAGTTATGTGAGATAAATTCCATTTAACTTGTCTCCAGAGCGGATTTATCGGATTCATTTTTTCCGGAAGATTGCTTTTCCTCCTGAACGTGGGCTAGCGGATCAGGTATCAGACCGCGCAGGAATGCAAAGCGCTTGATAAGTTCGGAAATGCTTTGAAGCAGCAGCAGGATCATGCCGGACGGCAGCAAAAGGTAAGCCGGCCACCGGATGAGTCCTCCGGCGTTTTGCGACATCTCTCCGCTTTGCCAGGCATTGAAGAAGAGCGGCCACGACATCCGGATAAGGATCACGCAGAAGGGCAGCAGAAATACAATGATGCCGATGATATCGATCCATGACCGCGCCCTCGGAGTGAGGCGGCTGGAAACAAAATCAATGCGCACATGGATATTCTTCAGGAAGACATAACCGGCGCCTAGAAGAAAAACGCCGGAAAAGAGATACCACTGCATGTCGATGAGGGCGTTGGAACCTACGCGAAAAGCCTTGCGAGCGATGGCGTTTCCGGCACTGAGAAAGACCGCCACCAGGATAAGCCACATTATGATCCTGCCGGTATATTCGTTGAGCGCGTCAACCATGCCTGATAGTTTAAGCAGTAATTTCATACAACCTCCAACACAAGTATATTGCCTTTTGGCGGAGGGGTGTAATCAAAAAAATCCTGCATGTCAATCAAATTTGTCGCCATTCGGGCTGGATCCTGCTGCTTAATAATTTTCCCCTCAGCCTTTTTACTCCCGGTCTTTGCCTTTTATCCGTTATTTTTTACTCTGCGGTTTTTTTACTTTTTCAACTTTTCCCTCTTGCCTCCAACTTTTCACCTAAACCTCTTTTAAGCCTTTCTTTCAGATACGTATATCTTTTTTGCGTTCTGTTATTATTGATTCCGATTGCGAGAGCTTTCTTTGTTCCCACCATAACCACAAGTTTCCGGCCTCTTGTGAGCGCTGTATAAATAAGGTTGCGCTGGAGAAGCATATAGTGCTGCGTATGAACCGGCATAACAATGGCCGGATATTCGGAGCCCTGTGACTTGTGAACCGAGACGGCATATGACAGGATGATATCATCAAGTTCATTAAAATCGTATTCAACATGCCGTCCTTCGAAAGAGACGATCATCTTCTGATCCCCGGAATCTATCGACTTTATCCGCCCGATATCGCCGTTATAAACATCCTTTTCATAATTATTTCTTACCTGCATGACCTTATCGCCTGTTTTATATTTTTTTTCCCCGCGCACCAGCGAGACATCAGCCGGATTGAGCGCCTCCTGCAAAACATCATTAAGAGCGGAAGAGCCGAGAACTCCCCTGTGCATGGGGGTCAGCACCTGAATCTCATCGATTGCGTCCAGGCCGAAGCGCTTCGGAATGCGCTCTGTTACAAGCTCTCTGATTATTTCAATTATCCTTTCCGGATTCTCCTGCTCGATGAAATAAAAATCGCCCTCTTTTTCATCCGCCTTCGAAAGAGGCATTTCTCCGCCGTTTATCCTGTGGGCGTTGATCACGATAAGGCTCTCTTTTGCCTGTCGGAAGATCTCGGTGAGAACAACAACCGGAAGAATGCCCGATTCGATTACATCACTTAAAACATTACCGGCTCCCACCGAAGGAAGCTGATTGACATCTCCGACAAGAATCAAGACCGCATCCGGAGGCACCGCTTTTAACATGCTGAACATGAGAAGAGTGTCTATCATGGAGGCTTCATCAATAATCAGGAGATCGCACTCAAGGGGATTTTTTTCATTTCTCTGAAACCCTCCCTTTTCAGGATTGTATTCGAGCATCCTGTGAATTGTTTTCGCGCCATACCCTGTAGCCTCGGTCATCCGTTTTGCAGCTCTCCCGGTAGGCGCGGCAAGAAGGATCTTTATCCCGAGCTTCTTAAATATATTTATGATGGCGTTAATTATTGTTGTCTTGCCGGTGCCGGGCCCTCCGGTGATTACCAGCGCTTTTTCGTCCAGCGCGCTCCGGACGGCCGAAACCTGTTTTCCGGCAAGGGTGATGGAGAGCCGGCGCTGTATCCATTCAATTGCCTTGTCCGGAGCGACATCCCTGAAAGATTTCGCCGAACCGACGATATTTTCCATCAGTTTTGATATCCCGGATTCACAGTAATGATATTTAGCGAGAAAGACGCCCTTTCTTTCCTCTCCGGGTCTTTGAATATCTTCTCCGAGATCTTCAATTACTATCTGACCCGAAGCTGCGGCCGCCTCAATACCTTTTTTCACATCATCCGTTTCAACATCAAGCATTGCCGCGCAGTTTTCTACAAGAGCCGGCAACGGGTAATAAACATGCCCCTCTTCAGAGAGCGTAAAAAGGACATATACTATTCCCGATTCGATTCTCTCTTTCGATTCTTTCGAAAAACCGAGCTTCGCGCCGATCCCGTCTGCGGTTATAAATCCTATCCCTGATATATCGACAGCAAGGCGGTACGGGTTTTCCTTCATAACCGCCGTAGCCCTGTTTCCGTACTTTCTGAAAATTTTCACGGCGTAACCGGCGCCGAGGCCGTAAGCATGGAGAAAAAGCATGAGATTGCGGATCTCTTTCTGCTCATCCCAAGCTTTTTTTATCATGGAAATCCGCTTCTCTCCTATTCCTTCAACCGAAGAGAGCCTGCCCGTATCATTTTCTATTATGTGAAGAGTTTTTATTCCGAATTTTTTGACTATCCGTTCCGCCATGACGGGCCCGATGCCCTTTACTATCCCGGAACCGAGATACTTTTCTATGCCGGCTGGACTTTCGGGAGCTGCGCTTGTAAATTCCGAGACTTTGAACTGCTCGCCGAATTTAGGATGCCTTGCCCATTCACCCTTCATCGTGAGCGTTTCACCCGGAACAGGAGAAATAAGATTTCCTACAACGGTCACCGGCTCTTTTTTCCCCGGGACTATTACTTTCGCGACCGTATAACCGGTCTCTTCGCTTGTGTATGTTATCTTATCTATCCGTCCGGTTAAAAGAATGGTATCTGGTTTCTGGTTCATACATCGCACTTCGAATATCGGACATCGCACATCGAAGTTCGTTGTTGTCTTCTGATATTCGATATGCGAAATTCGACATTCGATGTTCTATATTCTATGTTCAATATTCTGATCCTTGACTCCAGCCTTCAGCCTATCTACCTTCAGCCTTTTTACTTTTAAAGGACGCCGTCCTTTTTCAAAGCCGTCCCTCAGCCCTTTGCAATATCGCAGGAAGTCTCCTTGAGGTTTTCCACATTCGCGCCGAACGGCTTTGACGCAAGCTCCTCTTTATCGGAGAGAATAAGTTCCGCTGCGATGCCTGCCGATTCGATTATGATCTCCCTGCAGTAGAGGGCGTGCTCGCGGCAAAGCCAGCTTTCTTTCCATTTTGATGTAATATCCCTGCAAACCGTATGTCCGAATTTTTCGCTTATACGGTTCGGTATCTGGTTAAAAAGCCTGTAAAGTCCGGGCTTGCCGTACAGCTGCTCGGATGCTTTTTTTACCGCTTCTTTCCCTTCGCCTTCCGGCAGGGAGCTTCTTCCGTGAACGGCTCCGACGGCAAGAACAGATCCTGAAACAGCTCCGCAAGTGTCCCCGAAGAGTCCGACACCGCCTCCGAAGCCGGTAGCCATCCTGCGAGCCTCCTGCGGCAATCCTGTGTCAATCAGGGAAAATACCGCCTCCAGGACACATTCGGCGCAGTTGTACCCCAGCGAAAAATTCTTTTTTGCCCTCTGTTTTACAGCTTCGATAGTCTCTTCTTTTGTCATATTTCTAACTAGTCCCTATTAAAGGTTTAAAAACTCATAATCCGAACATCGAATGTCGCACATCGAAGGGAATAAAGGATTCAAGGGGCCGAGGATTCGAGGGTTCAAGTGAAAAACCTTCTATTTCCCCTGACTCCAGCCCCTCGCCTCACGCTTTTCGCCTCTTGCCTCTCGCCTCTCGCCTCACGCCTCTCGCCTTCTTATTCTTCACTCAGCTCCTTGAACCCGGCATAAAAATCGAGAGCTTCCGGATTTCTCAGGGCGTCCTTGTTAAGCACAGGCCTGCCCTGGATGACTTTTTTCACGGCAAGTTCAACCTTCTTCATATTGAGAGTATACGGGACATCCGGCACGCTCAGAATTTTAGCGGGCACATGCCTCGGAGAAGCATTTATCCTGATGGTATTTACAATCTTCTTTTTAACCTCATCTGTCAGCTCGTAACCGGGCGCCATTTTCACAAACAGGATTACACGCACATCATTTTTCCAGTCCTGGCCGACAACAACGCTGTCCTCAATCTCGTCAAGCTGCTCCATCTGCCGGTATATCTCGGCAGTCCCTATCCTGACCCCTCCCGGATTTAAAGTGGCGTCGGATCTCCCGAAAATGGTCACGCCTCCGCGGTCGTTTATTTCAATAAAATCTCCGTGCCGCCATACGTTCGGATATACGTCAAAATACGCGCTGTGATATTTTTTCCCGTCCGGATCATCCCAGAAATAGATCGGCATTGAAGGAAA
>JAUPLM010000199.1 GCA_030836965.1 Thermodesulfobacteriota bacterium
ATATGTGGGGGGAAAGCCTGAGGAGCGCATCGGGAAGGATACGGTTGTGTTAGATGCGGCGGGCAGGACAATTATACCCGGGCTTATAGACGGGCATGCCCATATCGCATGGCTTTATAATGTATCCGAATTTTTAAAATACGCGATACCGGGCGGGACTACCACCATAGTAACCGAATCAATGGAGATCTTTCCAGTCGCTGGTTATGCCGGTCTTCTCGATTTCCTCGATTCTTTACAGGATCAGCCGGTCAAAATATTTGCAACAGCTCCCGCCATGGTCTCGATAAGTGGACCGGCGCGCGGCGTTCCGGTAAAAACGATTAGAAAGATCCTTGCGAGAAAGGATGTCCTGGGGTTGGGCGAAACATACTGGCAGTCGCTTTTGCAGGATCCCGATTATCTCCTCTCATCCTTTGAGGAAACGCTTGCCGCGGGAAAAAAACTGGAAGGCCATTCCGCCGGGGCGGGTGAAAAGAAACTCGCCGCATATGTGGCGGCAGGGGTAACGTCATGCCATGAGCCGATAAATGCTAAGGAGGTTACGGAGAGGCTGAGGCTCGGGCTTTGCGTCATGGTAAGGGAAGGAAGCATAAGGCGGGATCTTGAAACGATTTCAAAAATAAGGGAAACGGGCGTCAGCCTGAGAAGACTCGCACTGGTGACCGACGGCGTTACGCCGAAGGACCTTATAGAAAGAGGCTACATGGAGTATGTTGTCCAGAAGGCCATTGACTGCGGCTTTGATCCTGTGACCGCCGTTCAGATGGCTACTCTTAATGTCGCCGAACACTTTTCCATAGATAACATGGTCGGAGGAATAGCTCCTGGCAGATATGCCGACATGCTTATTCTTCCCGACCCTAAAATAATCAGGCCGGATTACGTCATAAGCAAAGGGAAGATCGTGGCCGAAAAAGGAAAACTGCTTGTGTCTCCCAGGGTACACAGGTTTTCCGGAGAAAGCAGAAACAGCATCAATCTTCCCCGGACACTGAAAGAATCCGATTTCGAAATAAGGTGTGAAGATAAGGGCGGTGTCGCGGAGGTGAGGGTTATAGATCAGATAACCGATCTTGTGACAAAGGAGGCGAGAGTCACAGTTCCTCTTTTTGACGGGAAAATAAATGCCGATGCCGGCCTTGATATCATAAAGGTCGCAGCCATGGAGAGAAGGAACAATACAGGCAAAATATTTACCGGCCTCCTGAGAGGCTTTAAAATGAAATCGGGCGCTATTGCTTCGAGCGCTGCATGGGACACCGCCGATATCATTGTCGCGGGCACGGATGATTCCGACATGGTTTTTGCCGTAAACAGGATCAGGGAGATTCAGGGCGGCTGCGTGGTTTGCGACAAAGGAAAAATTCTGGCGGAACTTCCGCTTCCGGTCTTCGGAATCATTTCCGATGCCCCGGTCGATAATCTTGCTGCGCAGATGAAAGAGATAAACAGCGCCGCCGCAGGTCTCGGGATTCCGTTTTCCGATCCCATGCTTACTCTTGTCACGCTGACCGGAGCCGCTATTCCGTATTTAAGGATATGCGAGGAGGGACTTGTAAATCTGAAAGACGGGAAGCCCGCGGAGCTCTTTGTAAGATCAAATGCACCGGTGCTTTAACCGGGCCATGCTGCGAACGGACAAAGGCGGCTCACCCCTAATCGGCAAAAACCGTTTTATCCGGTTTAAAGGTCATGTATTTTCCTCACCGGTGCAAGGGGATATTCTCAAACATATAATCTTTTCATCCTTGATTAAGCGGCTTATTTCCTGTATATTTACGCAAACCTCTTGAACACTTTATTTTATCTGAAAGGATCTTTAGTCATGCCCCCGACAATAACAAGATACCCGAAAGAAGTCATACTTAAAAACCACATGGAGGCTATTTTAAGGCCTTTGGAAGATGTCGACAGGGAGAAGCTCGCAGAGTTCTACAGAAGTCTGCATATCTCGTTCCGCTGGTTTTTAAAAGAGGATCCATGCGATGTCTGCGTGATAAAAAAATGGATCGACAACCAGAAGGAAGGAAAGGCTTTTTCTCTCGTCGCCGTTTATGATGACCGGATTGTCGCTCACGGCACGCTGTTGCAGAGGCCTTACGGCGGGAGAAGGCATGTCGGGCGTTTAAGGGTTATGGTCGCAAACGATTTCAGGAACCAGCAGCTCGGGACATGGATCGTATTTGACCTGGTCAGGCGGGGAATGGAAATGGGACTTGAGAAGATAAGAGCCGATTTCGTCATAGGGCTTGAGGATTCGGCCATAGAAGCGTTTAAGAAAATCGATTTTACCGAAGAAGCGGTTCTTAAGGATTATATCCAGGATCAGAGGGGAAAATACTACGACTATCAGATCATGATCAAGCAGCTTCACAAGGAGTTGAGCGATTTCTGACATTAACCGATGGCGGCTTCGTAAAAAATCATTCTGCTGTGTTGCGCTTCATCTTTCGTCATTGCAGCGTACTAATATGTACGCTTCATTCCTCAAGATGCGCACGCCTTGCATAATGAGCTTTTTACTTTGCCGTCTGTTTTTGGCTTTTTTTGAATTCATAACCGATGAAACACCCTGATCAAAAAATTCATAACTGGCTTATAGAAGATGACAGTGTAACTATAAAGTCATTCTGCAGCCCTGATGAAATAGAGCCCCTGTCTCTGAAGGAGACATTCGTTGAATCGGGCCGGTACAATCCGATCCTGACAAAAAAGGAAAGCCTTATTGACGCGGCTCTTATGCCCGATGCGAATGTAACCCTGGCATATACCGGGGATAAAAAAATTATCGGGATAAGCATTCTCCGGTATCCCTATCCTGATGAAAGATGGGCTAAAATCGATGGCCGGGTGATGATGGAGGTCTCCGTTCTGGAAGTTGCCGGCAAGTGGAGGTTGAAAGGAATATCCAAGAAGCTTCTCGGGCTTCTTCTTGATCACCCTTTGAAGGATGACCGGATTATATATATGGTCGGTTATTCATGGACCTGGGATACAAGCGGAACGGAGAAATCGGTTATTGAATACCGCAA
>JAUPLM010000200.1 GCA_030836965.1 Thermodesulfobacteriota bacterium
AAAGAAAGTTTCCTTAAATCCTGAAACTGCAAAAATAAATAAAGTTGATACGGCCGGGTTAATAAAAGATGCCGTTAAAAATATGGAAAAAAAGGTCAGTGAATCGAGGCCGGCGGAAGTTTCAGATGATATAACCAGGATGAGAAACCAGGTTGAGAACACAAACAGAGTTAAAAGCGCCGGTATTCCGGGAGGCGGGGTAAAGGGGACTTTGCCGGGAATATCCGGCGGGACCGGAAGCGGAACCGGCGCACCATTCGGAATTCTCGATATATATAAGGCCGAGATATATTATAAAATTCAGCAGAATTGGGCATATTCGGAGCAGCTTGGAGGAAGAGGCGCTGATAACATGGCTGTTCTTGTAATAAAAATCATGCCTAACGGTGAAATAGGCGACATCAGGTTTGAAAGAAAATCAGGAAATACTTATCTGGACGATTCCGCTTACAGGGCCATACAAAAATCGAACCCCCTCCCCCCTGTTCCGGAACAATATGATAAATCGTATTACGAGGTCGGTCTCCGTTTCGGAACCGCCGGCCTGAAACAGAAATGATAGACAATAAATAAGGAATTGGTACTTTTTACAACTCTAAAAGGATGCTTTGATAAAAAGTTATATGCGAACGGATTTCCCGTTAATCGGGGTTAAGAGAGCATATTGTTACTTTTCACAAAAGCATCAGAAATTAATCTCACTTGATAAAAAGTGAAAGGTCGGATTGATGGCGTATTTTAGAATTATTTTACTATCTCTTGTTGCAGTAGTTATTTCATTGACGGGTCCGGCTGTAACCCTTGCAGGATATGATTATATAGATATCAACAGCCCTTTCCTCAGGAAGATACCGATAGCTGTTCCGCTCTTCAAGATAAAAGCGGAATCAATCAGCAGTTCCGATAAGCAGCTGTCCGGGAGAGGTTCCGATATGCTTTCGGGAATGCTTGATTTTACCGGATATTTCAAAATGCTTGACAGGGAAAGTTTCCTCGAGGATTCATTGAAAGCGGATACCGCGGCGCAGAATATCGATTTTCACAACTGGACTGCTGTTGGAGCGGAGCTTCTTGTAACCGGTGAGTTTCAGCTTAGAGGCGATGTTTTTGAGATCGAACTGAGGCTTTTTGATACGATTAAATCCAGCCAGCTTATCGGAAAGAAATACACCACCGGGGTAAATGATTTAAGAGATGTAATGCGCCGTTTTTCAGGCGAGATCGTGTATTACCTTACGGGGAACAGAGGGGTTTTCGAGAGCCGGATCGCTTTTGTATCGAACGGTACAGGCAGCAAGGAAATTTATATCTGTGAATTTGACGGGATAAATACAAGGCCGTTTACACGAAATAAAGCAATAACTCTTTTTCCTGCATGGTCATCAGACGGCAAGTGGATCGCGTACACTTCTTACTTGAAAGGCAAACCCGATCTTTATATAAGTAATGTCAATGACGGCAGTACATCGGTTGTGTCAAACAAGGGAATAAATATAACGCCGGCATGGGTGCCGGGGAAATTCGAGCTTGCGGCAACTCTTTCATATTCAGGAGATCAGCATATCTACCTTATGACTGGGAACGGAAAAGTCATTAAAAAGTTGACAAATGGATGGGGAAGTGATGTATCTCCATCATGGTCTCCTGATGGGAAAAAGATGGCTTTTGTTTCAAGCAGGACAGGAACTCCGCAGGTTTATGTGCTGAATATCGAATCTGGGCATACCGAAAGACTGACATTTACCGGCAGGTACAATACACAACCGAGCTGGTCGCCGAAGGGAGACAAGATAGCATACTCCGGAATGAACGGAGGCAGGCATAACATTTATGTAATTGGTCTTGACGGAAAAGATCCGGTTCAGCTGACCAGGAATGGAGGAGATAACGAATCTCCGTCATGGTCTCCCGACGGAAGTCTTATTGCGTTTAGTTCAACACGTGAAGGGCCATCAAGAATATACGTGATGACTTCTCACGGAACGGATCAGAGGCGTCTTCTGGCCATATCCGGCGAACAGACGAATCCAAAATGGTCGCCATGAAAGCTTAATCGCAAATAACCACAAATAACTTAAAGGAGGTTGTTGAAATGAAGAATAGAACTTGGATTATGTTGGCGTTGTTGCTTTCAGTTACCGTATTATTATTTGCTTCGTGCTCGAAACAGACCGTAAAGGCAGATCTTCAGGATGTCAAGGATCAGGCCAAACAGGAACCAAAACAGGCTGCGGCTGCATCGGCGCCTGCGCCGGCACCGGCTCCCGTAGTAATGAAAGCTCCCGAGCCTGTCGGCCCTTCAGCGGAAGAATTAGCCGCTAAAGCAAAAGCTGCCGCATTAAAAACTTTAGCGAATGAGGACGTCTTCTTTGATTTTGACAGCGCCGTACTCAGCGATGCGGCCCAGGAAGTCCTGAAGAATAAATCAGCGATCCTTGGAAAATATTCCGGAGTTTCAGTTACAATTGAAGGGCATTGTGATGAGCGTGGAACAAATGAATACAACCTTGCGCTGGGGGAGAGGCGTGCAGAAAGCGCGAAGAAATTTCTTGTCAGCCTTGGCGTAAATGCTTCCAGGTTAAAAACAATAAGCTACGGAGAAGAGAAACCGGTAGACGCAGGCCATGATGAAGCTGCCTGGTCGAAAAACAGAAGAGCTCACTTCGCGGCAGATTGATTAATGACGGACTTGCAGGAAGTCTGAATATGCTCACTTAAATCCCCGCCGAAGGCCACGCCAACCATTATGGCGGGCGGACTTGCGGCGGGGGAGCTTATAAGGTCCCTATGAAACATAAAATATCCATAATCCTTCTCCTTATCTTTTTTTCCGGTTTTGGTTGCGCTCTGAAAAAAGACGTAGTTACGCTTGATAACCGGATCGGTGAACTGAGACTGCGTGTTGTCACAGCTGAAAATGAGATTTCCCGTCTCAAATCGGGATCAGAGAAAATAGCAAAACGAACCGACGAATTAGCGGCAACGGAAGAGGAAAAAGAAAAAAATCTGAGGGGCCTGACAGCCGGGCAGCTTGCTGAAATCGAAGCGCTTAAGGAAAAAATACAGATATTAAACGGAAAACTGGAGGAGACCGATCACCTTTTAAAACAAAAATTGAAAATTCTGGAAGAGGCGGATAAAAAAATAGATGGAAGACTGACCGGCGCGGAAGAGATTTCAGGCGCAAATAAGGAAAAGGTAGCCCGGCTGGAACAGTATCTGAGCCTTGACACAAGGGAGAAGACCGCAACACCGGTTCCTGCGGCCGGAACAGATGAAAAAAAAGATAATACGGAAGATGAGATTTATGCTTCCGCTCTGCGCTTGTACGACGGGGGGAAATATGCGGCTGCACGTGAAAAGTTTCAGGAACTTCTGACAAAATATCCTGATTCCGATAAAACCGATAACTGTCAGTTCTGGATCGGTGAAAGCTTCTACCAGGAGAAGTGGTACGAAAAAGCAATCGTGGAATATCAGAAGGTGATAGAGAAATATCCCAAAGGCAACAAATTACAGGCCTCGCTGCTGAAACAGGGGCTTTCTTTTTATAACCTCGGAGATAAGGTAAATGCGAAGCTTGTTTTAAACGAGCTTATTCAGAAATATCCGAAATCAAATGAAGCTAAAATTGCTGCAAAAAATCTGAAAGGATTTAATTGATCCGGAATTTAAATTCTTAACGGGCGCAAGATGATAAAAATCATCGGAATAGATCCGGGCCTTTCTTCAACCGGAGTGGGAATTATCGTCGGGAGAGGGCTTAAAATCATGCAATATTCTTTCGGCAGCATTACTACTTCAAAAAATCATACTCTGCCGGAGCGTCTCGATCATATCTACTCAAAACTGCTTTCCCTCCTTGAAAATGAAAAACCCGATATCATGATAATTGAAGATATTTTTTCCCTTGATAGTTATCCGAAGTCAGGGATAAATCTCGGTAAAGTTACCGGCGTTATTCTGCTGTCTGCGTACAGGGCCGGTATACCGGCAAGCGAGGTTGCTGTGCGCGAGGTGAAGCATGTTCTGACAGGTAACGGAAACGCGGGCAAGGAGCAGCTCGAACTTACGGTGAGGCGATTCCTGAAATCGGAGAATCCGATAAAACCATATCATGCTTCGGATGCAATTGCTCTGGCTCTTTTGGGTTTGTTCCGGTATAATAACAACATGAAAGTTTGACGGCTTTTATACGAGAATACAGGAGCCAGGAGTCAGGAGACAGAATAAACATACTATTGTATTTCTTCTGTATTCTGTATTCTGACTCCTGTATTCTCATAAATAAATATAGTTACTTCTGTTAAAGCGGTTTGGAGAAGCAATTTATGATAGGGTATCTTGAGGGAAAGCTGTTAAAGAAAGAGAACGACAGGATACTCCTGCTTACAAACCATGTGGGATATGAAATCATGCTTCCCCCGATCGTGATTGAAACATTGAATACAACGCCGGTCGGCGGGGAGATAAGCCTTTATATATATTTTCAGCAATCGGAAAGACAGCCGAAACCGGTGCTGATCGGCTTTAATCTTGAGATCGAAAAGGAGTTTTTTCAGCATTTCATATCCGTGGAAGATATAGGTCCTTTAAAGGCCGTCAAGGCCCTGTGTATGCCTGTCCGTGATATTGCAAGGGCCATAGAATCAAAAGATGTGGCAAAACTGACGCAGCTGAAAGGCATCGGAAACAGAACAGCGCATAAAATAATAG
>JAUPLM010000201.1 GCA_030836965.1 Thermodesulfobacteriota bacterium
ATGAAACCGAAAGGATCGGACATGTTAAAAAGCTAGTGGGATTTCTTTCCGAGGGAAAGCGCTGGGATATTGTTTTTAATATCGCGGAAGGGCTTTATGGAATAGGAAGAGAGGCCCAGATTCCCGCTCTGCTTGATGCCTATGAAATTCCATATACTTTTTCGGACCCTCTTGTCTTAAGTCTTACCCTTAACAAGGCCGTGACCAAACGGGTTGTGCGGGATCTTCGCATACCGACCCCTGATTTCGCCCTTGTGGAAAAACTGCCGGATATTGATTCCGTCTCCCTGCCTTTCCCTCTTTTCGCAAAACCTGTTGCTGAAGGAACCGGAAAAGGAATCAGCGCAGCGTCCAGAATAAAAAACATGGATGATTTGCGATCTGTTTGCAGCTATCTACTTGACAGATTCAGTCAACCTGTGCTTATTGAGGAATATCTTCCGGGACGGGAATTCACCGTAGGAATTATAGGTTCGGGAGATGAAGCAAGATCGGCCGGTGTGATAGAGGTTATACTAAACCGGGGGGCTGAAGACAGCGTTTATTCATATATCAACAAGAAAAAGTATGAAGAGCTCGTGACCTACCGTCTTGTTGATGATGAAACAGCCGATGAGGCCGTAAGAGTTTCCCTTAATGCCTGGAAAGGGCTTGGATGCCGTGATGCGGGAAGAATAGATGTACGATCCGATCAGAACGGCGTTGTAAACTTCATTGAGGTAAATCCTCTTGCAGGGCTCCACCCGGTTCATTCCGACCTTCCTATCCTGTGCAGACTCTCCGGCACAAGTTACAAAGATCTTATCGGTGAAATAATGAAATCGGCTCTTAAAAGGGTCGCCTGTTCAAGATAGTTTTTGTTCAGCCGGATCAACCCGGCTGCTTACGGAAAGTTTTGTTTTCAGACGAAAGGGGGCTCCAGGGAGTGAAAAAAAAGATCGGTATTTTGCATCCGCACATTCATGAGCATGCGACGGAAGATGAAAAGGATGTGCTTGTTCAGGTCGAAGCCATTTCAAATGCCCTCAGAAAACTCGGATATAATCCATTCCCGGTGAATTTTGATCTCGATCTGGATGCTGTCGCTGTTGCCCTCCGGAAACTTAAACCTGAATTTGTATTCAATCTTGTGGAAGCCGTCAACGGATGCGGAAGCCTGATACACCTTGCGCCGGCATTGCTGGATCATCTTAAAATTCCCTACACCGGCTCAGGAACCGAAGCGATGTTTATAACTTCAAACAAGATTGTAGGGAAAAATTTTCTCGATGCCGGAGATATAGCCACACCGAAAGCGCATACAATCCCTTCTTTAAAAAAAACGGCGCCTCAAAAAGGACGGTATATAGTCAAATCGGTCTGGGAGCATGCTTCGATAGGGATGAGTCATGATTCGGTATTTACCGTAAAAAGAGCTGCCGATATGATCTCGAAGCTTGAAAAAACCGAAAGCCGGACTAACGGCGGGTGTTTTTTCGAGAAATATATCGACGGCCGTGAATTCAACGCGGCAATACTGGCAGGCCCTCACGGCCCCCAGGTTCTTCCTCCCGCTGAAATTCTTTTTGTGAACTACCCATCCGGAAAACCCAAAATAGTGGACTACCGCGCAAAGTGGGCTCCCGATTCATTTGAATACCTCAATACGGACAGGTCTTTTGATTTTGGCCCTGAGGATAAAATGATCATCAAATCCATCAGGGCCACAGCAGTAAAATGCTGGAATCTTCTTAATCTTAAGGGATATGCAAGGGTCGATTTCAGGGTTGATAAATCAGGAAAGCCATGGGTTCTTGAAATAAACGCCAATCCGTGCCTTTCACCGGACGGAGGCTTTGCGGTCGCATCCGCCCTGGTCGGACTCGACTATCCGATGATTGTAAAGCGGATAATCGAAGACATATGATAAGACCTTTGAATAACACCCCCTTTTGCCCGATTACTGTGTCAGGCTCAAATTTCAGCCCTCGAAATATTTCAATGTATTCCTGCGGTTGAAATTATCGCCTTCCTTGTACTTGGTCAAAATTGGATGTTCTTCAAAGGTCTTATTAAATCTGATATGTTTGGAGTATAATTTGACCATTTCCAGGAATCAACTCTTTGACCTTCGGAATTTAACTTTCCGCGAAACACCTTCACGCGATGATCCGGAGAAAGTGAGAGCGATAGTCGAGGCCACCGGTTTTTTCTCGGATGAGGAGGTCGGGATATCAGTTGAGCTTGTTCTTGAGAGACTTTCGCGGGGCGATGAAAGCGGATATTATTTTCTCTTCGCGGAAGATGGGAAGGGAAAACTTGTCGGATACACCTGCTATGGTCCTGTTACCGGTACCGAATCGAGCTTTGACCTCTACTGGATTGTAGTTGATAATGATTTCCAGGGATACGGAACAGGAAAGCTTCTGGACAGCAAGACGGAAGAACTGGTAAAGAAGATGGGCGGAACAAGGATTTACGCTGAAACATCCTCAAGAGAGCAGTATGAACCTACACGCGCATTCTACAGGAAGGCCGGATATCATGAAGAGGCATTTCTGGAGGATTTTTATGCTCCCGGCGACGGGAAGATAATTTTTACCAAAAAGGTTGTTTGATTTGTCCCTCCTTCATAGAAACGTAATCCCGGACAATATAAAAAAAATCCATCTGATCGCGGTGTGCGGCACCGGTATGGGAGCGCTTGCCTGCATGCTTAAGGATATGGGCTATGAGGTGACCGGGTCGGACCAGAAGGTTTATCCGCCGATGAGCGATTTTCTTCTCCGGAAAGGCATCTCCCTGATGGAAGGATTCAGCGCCGGCAATCTGTCGCACAACCCTGACCTTGTTATAGTGGGAAATGCGGTACGAAAGGATAACCCCGAGGCGGTCAGGATGATGGAGGCGGGATTTTTTTACTGCTCCATGCCCCAGGCTCTTAACCATTTTACGGCAAAGGGTAAAAAAACACTTCTTGTAACGGGAACCCATGGCAAGACCACGACATCTTCGATTCTTGCATGGATGCTCTTTAAGGCCGGCCTCGATCCATCTTTCATGATCGGAGGCATCGTAAGAAACTTCGACAGCAATTACAGGATCGGGAACGGAGATTATTTTGTTGTGGAGGGCGATGAGTATGACACGGCTTTTTTCGACAAGGGTCCGAAGTTTCTCCATTTCGATTCTTCCGTAACGGTGCTCACAAGCGTCGAGTTCGATCATGCCGACATATTCAGGGATCTCGAGCATGTAAAAGAGGCCTTCGGGAGCATGCTGGGAAAGATAGCTTCCGGCAATCTGCTTATAGCGTATGACGGGGATGAGAATATAGACGTTCTTGTAAAAAACAGGGGTTGCATGACCGAAAGGTACGGAAGAAAAGAGGATTCTTCCTGGAGGCTCGGCCAGGTTTTTATAAAATCACCCTGGACTTTTTTCGAGGTGATAAAG
>JAUPLM010000202.1 GCA_030836965.1 Thermodesulfobacteriota bacterium
CGAAGCCGTCCGGGTTGATTGGCATAAACGTTCAAATACAAGGAAACCAAAATGAACATCTTTATTGGAAATTTGTCGCGCGAGGCTACGGATGAAGATTTAAGAAAACTTTTTGAAGCCTTTGGAGAGGTTACATCCGCTAATGTCATCAAGGAGAAGTTCGGCGGTCAGCCGAGAGGCTTCGGGTTTGTCGAAATGTCCGCAAAAGCGGCGGCTCAGACCGCCATCACCGAACTCAACGGCAAGGAATTCATGGGCCGTGCGCTTAATGTCAACGAAGCGCGCCCCCGCACGGATGACCGTGGCGGCCGCGGGGGACGACCGGGTGGAGGAGGAGGCAGGCGGCCCGGCGGAGACAGAAGACCCGGAGGCGGAGGCAGGCCGGGTGGCGACAGGCGACCAAGATAGCTTGAGATATAATTTTTAAAATCCGTGCAGAGTGCGGATAATGCTCTGCACGGAAATCTCTCTTCCCTTCATCGACCGCATCCCGCATGTATAACATAACACGAATCAGGCATTCTCCTATGAAACCGGAAACCATAAAATAAGAACTAATCTTCCCTGTTTTTGGGAGGATAGCAAATATTATGAACAAACGTCCTTTTTCTCCGGTATTTCGGTATTTATATAACATGATACTTGCAATTCCATATCGTATGCCTTAAATTCTCACCATCATTCAGAAAAATCCGCTTACTCTTAAATTTTAACTATTGCGGCCAGGGAACTCCTTATATCACCGGAATTGACAGATCATGAGAGCCTCCCGAAGAGCCGGGGATTTATCCGGGATACTTTTTAATGAATACTTTTTCTTTAAACATCCGCCAGAAGGTTATCGTCGGACTTACAATATGCCTTCTTGCGATAGGCTTTATCGGCGGAAACTCTTATCGCTTTCTGCGGGAGATAGAACGCAAACAGCGCCTCGTTGAAATTGCGGATGATCTCAGCAATATAATACTTGAAATCCGCCGCTATGAAAAAAACTTCCTTCTTTACGGCTCAACGGACGATCTTGTCGAGAACAAGCGTTACATAAAAGAAGGCCTGAAGGTGCTTTCAACGATCGCACCTGAGATAAAGAAACTGCAGGGAGCTCCCCAGCTTGGCTATCTTGAAGAAGGGTTCGTGACGTACGGCAACCTCATGGATACGCTGGCGGTTTGTATCGTAAAAGGAAGACAAAACTGTGAAGATGATCTGGAAGACAGGCTTCGGATTGAAGGAAAAAATCTTGTGGACCGTTCAATTTCTCTCGTAACCTTTGAAAGAGAACGGATTCTGGTGATAATCGGAACCCTTGAAAAACATCTTCTCTTTACTCTTGTGATTTTTCTTTCGATGGGCGGATTTTTGATACCGATTGTGGCAAGAAAGATAATAAAGCCGCTCAAAATTATTGAAGAGACAACACTCCAGATAGCGAACGGAAATTTCAACCCCATCCCGGTTCAGAACGCCCGGGATGAAACAGAGCGCGTGGTTGACGCATTCAACCGCATGGTTGCGGAACTTGAAAAGCGCCAGGAGCAGCTGGTTCAGACAAAAAAGCTGTCATCGATAGGTATTCTTACGTCCGGAGTGGCTCACCAGCTCAATAATCCCCTTAACAACATATCAACCTCCTGTCAGATTCTTCTTGAAGAATACGGGAAGGCGGATCCCGAACTGACGCGCAAGATGCTTTCCAATATCGAGCAGGAGGTCAGCAGGGCTAAAGATACGGTAAAAGGCCTTCTGGAATTTTCCAGAGACAGGGATTTCGCCCTTATCCCGGTCTCGCTTGGCGAAATCGTCGAACGCTCGATAAGGCTTGTTTCATGCCAGGTGCCTTCAGGAGTGGAGATTCAGAAAGATATCCCGGATGACCTGATTCTCAACATAGACATCCAGCGGATGCAGGAAGTATTTCTGAATCTCATTATGAATGCGGTTCAGGCGATTGAATGCTCCGCCGGTCTCATAAAAATATCAGCGCGCCCGGATTATGCCTCAGGCACGGCCGTTATAACCGTTGAAGACACAGGAACAGGTATTCCGGAAAAAAACTTCGGGATGATTTTCGATCCTTTTTTCACTACCAAGGAAGTAGGGGTCGGAACCGGCCTCGGGCTTTCAATAGTCTACGGTATTGTACAGAAACATCAGGGAACAATCTCGGTTGAGAGCAGGGTCGGAGAGGGTACAAAGTTCATAATCCGCCTGCCTCTTCTTAAGCGGGCATGAGGGGAATTATTTAAGATGAAGCAAGCCCGGATTCTGATAGTCGATGATGAGCAGATCGCAAGAGAAAATCTTGACCTTATCCTCAAAAAGGAAGGATATGAGACTTTCCCGGTTGAGAGCGGGATAATAGCTTTGCAGGAGCTTGAAAAAAGAGAATTCGATCTTGTCCTTACCGATCTCAAGATGCAGGTTGTCGACGGCCTGCAGGTTCTTGAAAAAGCGCGGGAGATCCATCCCGATACAGAGGTAATAGTCATAACCGGTTATGCAACTGTTGCCACGGCAGTCGATGCAATGCAAAAGGGCGCTTTTTATTATCTGCCGAAACCGGTTAAAATAGATGAAGTGCGCATCCTTGTGCGTCAGGCACTTGAGAAAAGATCTTTGAAAAAGGAGGTCGCCGACCTCAAACTCCGCATCGGGGACCGGAAGGAGACATTTCTCGTTACGGGCAATAACCCGAAAATGGAGAGCTTGAAAAAGACGGTGGAACAGATAGCTCCGACCGACTGCACCGTGCTTATTCTCGGCGAAACGGGAACCGGGAAGGAGCTGATTGCCCGGACAATCCACCGGTTGAGCAACCGTTCCGGAAAAAGATTTATGGCAATAAACTGCGGAGCTTTCAATGAAGAACTCCTCGCGAATGAACTCTTCGGGCACGAAAAGGAAGCGTTTACCGGGGCGCGGGGCATAAAAAAAGGTCTCCTGGAGGCGGCAAACGGAGGAACTGTTTTTCTGGATGAAATAGGAGATATGCCTCTTTCCATGCAGGTTAAGCTGCTGCGGGTGATGCAGGAGAGGACAATTATAAGAGTCGGAGGAACAGACGATCTCCCCGTCGATATTCGCGTGATTGCGGCGACAAACAAGGATCTTGCCGGAGAGATTGAAGCAGGTTCTTTCCGCAGGGATCTATACTACCGTCTAAATGTAATTACCCTGCATCTGCCTCCTCTGGCGGAGAGGAAAGAGAGCATTCCGGTTTTATGCAGGCATTTTCTAAAAAAGTTTTCGGACGCGCAGAATAAAAATGTAGTGAACATATCCGGCGAAGTTACGGACATGCTTATGAGCTACGAGTTCCCGGGCAATATCCGCGAACTGGAAAATATTATCGAACATGCGGTGGCGATGGCCGAAAAGGATACTGTTGAGATGCGTCATCTTCCGGCCGATTTCCAGCAGTTGAAATTCAGGATAGCGGGCAGGCGTCAAAGGGAATTTCTGACACTTGAGGAAAACGAAATGGAATACATTGCCTGGGTGCTCGATCAGGTTGAGAATAAAAAAAGCAAGGCCGCCGAAATCCTCGGAATAGACAGGGTCTCTTTATGGAGAAAGCTCAGAAGGTATAATCTGGATACCTAAAGAGCGCCATGCAGCACAAGTTTTACAATCCCTGGAATATCTTCCGCGAGCACCACCTCGACTCCTTCCTTTACTTCCGGCTCCAGAACAGCAATATCAGACTTGTTCCGTTCGGGGAAAACCGTAACTTTTATTCCGCCGCGCTGGGCCGCAAGAATTTTTTCGCGTATCCCGCTGACGGCAAGTATTCTTCCGCTTAAGGTAAGTTCGCCGGTCAATGCTATATCGCTTCTTGCCGGTTTTCCGGTCAGAAGGGATATGAGGGCAACTGCTATAGTGACCCCGGCCGACGGCCCGTCTTTGCTTACCGCACCGGAAGGTATGTGGATATGAATATCTCTGCCCTCGAAAAAATCGGGATCTATCCCGAATTGAGCCGCATTGCTTCTGACAAAGCTGAGAGCGGTCTGCGCCGATTCCTGAAGAACATTTCCCATCGATCCTGTCAGGATGAGCTGCCGGTCTCCTTTCATCATTGACGCTTCAATAAAGATGATCTCCCCTCCGAATTCCGTCCATACAAGCCCGGTTGCGACTCCGGGCCGGTTTCCCCTCTCAGCCGTCTCGTGATCGAACTTCCTTGAACCCAGAAGCTTTTGAACCAGGGCTTCATCAATCGTCACCTTGTCCGACTTCCGGTCGCTCTGAACCGAAAGTCTCGCAATTTTGCGGAAAATAGTCGCTATTTCACGTTCCAGATTCCGAAGACCCGCTTCCCTGGTATAATTCCGGATTACTTCGGATATCGCCTTTTCTGTAAAATCAGCTTTCATCCCTGTCAGGCCATGCTCCTGGAGCTGGCGCGGAATCAGATGAATCTTTGCTATGTGTTCCTTCTCTTTTTCAGTGTAACCCGTAAAACGGATTACTTCCAGCCGGTCAAGAAGAGGAGCGGGAAGTTTTTCAACCACGTTTGCCGTTGAAATAAACATAACGCCTGAAAGGTCAAACGGAGCATCAAGATAATGATCTGTAAAACGGCTGTTCTGTTCGGGATCAAGAATTTCAAGCAGAACGGAAGCGGGATCTCCCCGGAAATCCTGTCCGATTTTATCTATTTCATCGAGCATGAAAACGGGATTTCTCGATCCTGCCCGCTTTATTTCATTGATAATTCTTCCCGGCATAGCTCCGACGTAAGTCCTGCGGTGCCCACGCAGATCGGCTTCATCTCTCATTCCGGCCAGCGAAATGCGGACGAATTTTCTCTCAAGAGCTTCAGCAATGGCTTTTCCCACCGATGTTTTACCTGTTCCCGGAGGCCCCGCAAAACAGAGTATCGGACTCCGGGTCATCTGCAGGTGCTTTTTCTTTTCGATGAGCTGCCGTACGGTCGATCTCAGTTCATCCAGATTGATAGGCTTGGGAAGATAATGAAAAGCTCCTTTCTTCAAAGCATCCACCGCCGAGCTGACCGTGGCAAAACCAGTTATCATAACAAGCTCCGCGTGAGGGGATATCTTCTTTGCCGATTCAAGGAGCTGCATACCGTCCATCTTTTCCATCTTGAGATCCGTCAGTATCAGGTCGATATTCCGGGTTTTAAGCACGTTCAGGGCTTCAAGTCCGTTTGCCGCCGTGCTGACCTCATATCCTTCCTTCTTAAGTATATATTCGAGGTTATCCCGCGCGATCTCTTCATCATCGACAACAAGCACATTAAAGGCCTGGAGGCTGAACAGGGTTCTGACTGAAAGATACTCAAGCATGCGCTCTTTTATCTTATTCAGACCGTAATGCCTCGATTCCATTATTTTTCCGGCCCGATCAAGGTCGAGGTTGTCATTTGTGAAATTTTGCCAGGGAAGAGACAGGATATATTCAATATAATTAAGGCCTATGCTGTATTCGGGAGCGGAAGGATCCATGTTCTCCATCCGCTCCAGTTCCTTCAGTGCGATGGCTGTAAGAGAAGCCGATAATCCGGCTTTTTCAACAGACGCGCGAAGATCTGAAAGCTCCCGGTTTGATTTATCCCCTTCTTCTCTCGCTTTGTCAGGCTTTCTGGTAAAAATCATGACTGATCCTTTCACCAATATTATTCATCCGGAACCGATGAACCTGCTTACGGGTTTTTCCGATTTTACAAAAAAATTAAGTCAATAGCAACCCTCATTCGTTTTCTATGCCCTTTCTGTTGCATATGGCAACGCCACCCCCGGGATGTAACATTTTCCCAACAATAAGAAATAATGAGATATTTTTCTGCAGGATTAAAACGGTGTTGCATAGTGCAATAGATGCCAAATAGCCGTAAAATCCATATTGTTCATGTTTACAAGTATTTATACATGCTTTTAATAGCTGGCACAATCCTTGAAATGCTTTTAGGAAAACACTCAAAAAAGGCTGACGATTTTATGGATATTAAAAACAATACGGAAAACGGCATTAGGGATGAGCGCCGGAAGATACTGGTTGCAGGAGAAGAAGGTTTTTTATCAGAGAGCGTTATGGATTACGCAATCCTTGTTGCAGGCAGGCTTGATTATGACCTTCTTGCGTTGAATGCGGTTTCGGAAGAGACGCTCAAATCCATTTCTCCCGGCAAAACAGGCTCCGGCAGGACATTTGATATTTCCGAAATCCGCTCCTGCGCTCTCTTTAAGATGAAGGCGGCATCAGGGGGGGTTAAATGTGATTGCATTGTCAGGGCAGGCAGCCCCGGAGAAACGGCAAAAAAAATAATCCACGAAATAAAAAGGATAGAATTCGTAATAACAGGCTCTGATGAAATCAAAGAGAAAATCTCAGAAGAGGTCACAATACCGGTTTTCAGCGTTTTATCAATTAATAATATAAGAGGAGAGAAGATTATGGGAGAGGAAATCAGCAAAAAAAGCCGATAGGCAGGACGATCGGATATGGCGCGGTAACTGTCGCTCTTTACGCTGCGGTTTTTATGAATGCGGATACGGTTACGAGCTACTTTACCAAAGGCAGCTGGTATGCGGCCCTGCCGGTTGCGACGGTCTTTATTTTTTCATTTGCTCATGGAGCGTTTGCGAGCAACCTGTGGTCTCTGCTCGGAATAGAGGCTGCAAGAAAGGATGTCAAGGTCACAACCGCAGAGAAAACAGTTCGTGAGGATGTCCGGGAAAAAAAGAGCGCACGAAAAAGACCTCGCGCCCGCGCATACATCAACCCGTTTCACAGAATATGAATTTAAAACAAAACTACTGTCTTGATTCGGATTTTCAACATAACTACCTGAAGGGGGGAATATGCAGGATTTAGCATTGGAGAGTTTGAAGTTTATCGATCTTAATTTCATGTCTGTGGGATTCCTGTTTATAGTCGGTTTTATAGGAGGTCTTGTAAGCGGCTTCATAGGTTCGGGAGGAGCCTTTGTTCTTACCCCGGGCATGATGAGCCTTGGTGTTCCCGGAACAGTGGCGGTCGCGAGCAACATGTGTCATAAATTCCCGAAAGCCATGGTAGGCGCATACAAACGGTTCAAATACGGCCAGGTTGATCTCAAGCTAGGCCTTATACTTGCCGCATCTGCCGGGATCGGCGTTCAGGCCGGAATCCAGATTCAGCACTTTGTTCTCGGCAAATGGGGAGAGGCCGGATCAAATCTTTATGTGAGTCTCTCTTTTGTAGCAATCCTTATCATAGTAGGCGGATATGTCTTCTATGACGCGTGGAATACGGCAAGAACAGGCGGGGTGGAAAAGGTTACAAAACTTGCCCGCAAACTTCAATCAATAAACCTGCCTCCCATGATTTATTTCAAAACCGCTGATTTGAGAATATCCCTCTGGTTTACGGTTCCTGTCGGATTTGCGACCGGCCTTCTTGCCGCAACCATTGCGGTAGGCGGATTCATCGGTGTTCCGGGCATGATATATGTTTTAGGAGCATCGAGTCTTATCTCTTCCGCAACAGAGCTTGTAATTGCTTTTGTCATGGGCCTTGGCGGCTCAATCAACTGGGCTCTTCACGGAATGATCGACATCCGGCTTACCCTGATAATCCTCGGAGGCTCTCTTCTTGGAGTCCAGCTTGGAGCGATAGGAACAACTTATGTAAAGGAACATGTTATAAAGGTTGTGATGGGGTCAATAATGCTTCTCGTTGCGGTCAGCAGAGGGCTTGCCATCCCTAAATATCTCAATCAGCTCGGCCTGATCTCCATGAATGAAGGAAGCATCATGCTTCTTGGAAAACTCAGCTTTGTTGTAATGTGTATTTCTCTTGCTGTAGGAGCCATTATTATTCTGGGAAGCATGTGGAAAGCAAGAAGGCCTGCTCTTGCGATGGAAGAAAGTTACGTTAAAGCATAAAAACAAGGGGGCTCATCCATGGCAATTATCACGATTTCCAGAGGCTCATACAGCAGGGGAAAAGAGGTTGCCGGGAAGGTTGCAAAAAAACTCGGGTATGACTGCATTTCGAGAGATATACTCCTTGACGCTTCCGAAATGTTCAAAATACCCGAGATAAAGCTTATAAGTGCCATTGAAGACTCTCCGTCGATACTTGACCGGTTTAATAACGGTAAGGAGAGATATGTCGCTTTCATTCAGGCGGCTCTTCTTAAATATCTTAAGGAAGACAACATTGTATATCATGGCTTTGCGGGCCATTTTTTTGTAAAAGATATTGCGCAAGTTTTAAAAGTACGTATTATAGCCGATATGGAAGAGAGAGTCAGGCTTGAAATGATCAGGGAAAACGTATCCGAAGAGAAGGCGGTCAGAACTATAATAAAGAACGACGAGCAGAGAAGAAAATGGAGCCTTTTTCTGTACGGAATAGATACGTCGGAGAGCAATCTGTACGATCTTGTAATTCATATCAGAACAATGAACGCGGATGACGCGGCGGATATAATTTGCGATGCCGCGTCGCATGATTGCTTTCAAACTACCTGTGAATCCCGGAAACGCATTGAAGATCTCGCATTGGCAGCCGAGGTCAAAGCTACTCTCATGGATTTGAGCCCTTATGTTGAAGCCTCCGCAGAGAACGGAACGGTTAACATCAGGGCAAAGATGCATGAGTATGGAAATGCTGACATGGAACTCAGGTTGAAAAACCTTGCGGAAAGCATTAATGGGGTAAAAGAGGCGAATATCAGGGTTTTTCCTGTTACCCAATTTACGGACTGAATTTCGGATAAGGACAAAGCCGCAAATGGAACAGTATAAGAAGATACTTGCGGCAGTTGACGGGTCGGAAGCAAGCCTTCACGCTCTGAATGAAGCGGTCCGCCTTTCTTACTGGATGCGTGGATCCGTTCGCGTGATTTCGGTTGTTCCTCCCTATGAAGGAGATCTGCGGTTCGCCGGCGTGAGAGATATAAAAGCCCTCATGAGGGAGCCCTGTGAAACCGTTCTGGCAAAAATAAAGAAGACCGCGGAGGAGATCGGCGCGGCGGTTGTGGCCGTTTGTAAAGAAGGCGAACCTTTTGAGAAAATTACCGAATTCGCCCAAACCGAAGGATGCGACCTTATAATAACGGGGGTTGAGGAAAAGCACCCGTTATACAGAATCCTGACCGGCGGGGTTACTGGTAGAATAATCCGGTCCGGAACAAGGGATGTCCTCGTAATACCGCATGAAACGTATATTGACTGGAACAGGATACTTGTTTCAACCGACTGCTCACAGGAAGGCAGAAGAGCTGCCGTAAGAGCGATCGGAATTGCAAAAGCTTACGGCGGGGAACTCCTGATACTGCCGGTTTCCGGGAATCGTTCCGCAGAAACGACAAAAAAATCCGAAGAATATTACAGGGAGATCGAAACTCTTTCATCGGGAATACCCCACAAATTCTTTTCTATAGCCGGAAACGCGGCCTTAGCAATTACCGAACTTGCTGCAGAGCAGAAGGCGGGCCTGATTGTTCTCGGACCTTTCACCAAAAAAAGTTCATTCGATATTTTTTCAAAAAGAACTTCTGAAACAGTAATTTACTCATCCCCCTGCCCCGTTCTTGTTGTAAAATATTGACTCAGCAAAACGTAATTTTCATAACACTCTTATTTAATTTCATTATTCTGTATACCGGCCTGTGCCTTATTTGGTTTCCTCTTTCTGGTAAATCGTGTTTGATATTGACATAAAGTGCCATATTCTTTATATCTCTTCAAAAGTTAAAGGGCTCAATAGAAGATCTGATGTTGACGGTTTACAATTGTTTGACAAAAAACAAAAAAGGAGAAAATAGTTATGAAAAAATTGTTAGGTTTTTGTGTAGCTGTTCTGTTTGTGATCAGCATGGTGGCCCCGGTTTACGCGGCTGATACCAAGCTGGTCCTCGCAACCGGCGGAACTGCCGGAACTTACTATCCCTTCGGCGGCGCCATGGCAAGAATCTGGAATACCAAGATTCCGGGCATGAACGTGACCGCGCAGACCACAGGCGCATCGGCCGAGAACATCCGGCTGGTAAACAAAAAAGAAGCCGAACTTGCGCTTGTTCAGAGCGATACCCTCGACTTTGCTTACAATGCCAAGGAAGCGTTCAAAGAAGCCATAAAGAGCATGAGCACCATCGCTGTTCTCTATCCTGAAATCATCCAGGTTGTCGTCCGGGCGGACTCCCCCATCAAATCCATCGCGGATCTGAAGGGAAAGAAAGTAGGAGTAGGAGCACCCGGAAGCGGAACCGAAGCCAATTTCAGACAATTAATGGACATTTACGGACTGGCCAAGGATGACGTCAAGAGCCAGTATCTCTCTTTTTCAGAGAGCGCCGAGCAGTTCAAAGACAGGCATATAGACGCCTTCATCGTGACAGCCGGCATTCCCAATGCGGCAATCATGGATATCGGCACACAGCATGAAGTCAGGATAATTAATATTCCTGCCGACATGTCGGCCAAGCTTACCGCGAAATACCCCT
>JAUPLM010000203.1 GCA_030836965.1 Thermodesulfobacteriota bacterium
GAAAAGGAGCGCCCGGATGCGCTTCTCCCGACGCTTGGCGGTCAGACCGGCCTGAACACGGCGATTGAAGTGGCCGGAATGGGCGTGCTTGAAAAATTCGGCGTTGAGATGATAGGCGCCTCGGTTGAATCGATAAAAAAGGCCGAAGACAGAGATCTTTTCCGCAAGGCAATGAAAAAAATAGGTCTAAGAATTCCGGAGAGCGGTATTGCCGTGAACATGGATGAGGTGCGGGAGACGGTAAAAAGGATCGGCTTTCCTGTTATTGTAAGACCGAGCTTCACCCTCGGAGGTACAGGCGGAGGAGTCGCTTATAATTTTGAGGATCTGGAAATAATCGCCAAGGCTGGTCTTGACGCAAGCCTTATCGGGCAGATAATGCTCGAAGAATCTGTTCTCGGATGGAAAGAGTATGAACTTGAAGTGATGCGGGATAAAAAAGATAATGTAGTGATTATCTGCTCGATTGAAAACATGGATCCGATGGGAATTCACACCGGCGACAGCATTACAGTGGCTCCCGCCCAGACGTTGACGGATGTGGAATACCAGAAGATGAGAAACGCCTCTCTTGCCATTATGAGAGAAATAGGCGTCGATACCGGAGGGTCCAATGTGCAGTTCGCCGTGAATCCGAAAAACGGGGATATGATAGTAGTTGAAATGAACCCCAGGGTTTCGCGCAGCTCCGCCCTCGCTTCCAAGGCGACCGGATTCCCGATAGCAAAGATTGCGGCAAAGCTTGCCGTGGGCTATACTCTGGATGAAATTCCAAACGATATAACGGGAGAAACCCTTGCCTCCTTTGAACCCGCCCTTGATTACTGCGTTGTCAAGATTCCGAGATTCACCTTTGAAAAATTTCCCGAAACAAAAGATTACCTGACAACGGCCATGAAATCGGTCGGGGAAACCATGGCTATCGGAAGAAATTTCAGAGAGGCGTTTCAGAAGGGACTGAGATCCCTTGAAACAGGGCGCTTCGGGTTCGGCGCGGACGGCAGGGATCCGGCCTCTCAGGAAGGGGAAGGATTATCGGAAACTGAAATCGTGCAAAAGCTCTCTGTTCCCAATTCGCAGAGAATGTTTTATCTGCGCCATGCCCTGATGCATGGAATGTCCCTGCAAGCCATATATGAACTGACGGCGATTGACCCGTGGTTTCTGCATCAGATCAGACAGATAACAGAACTCGAGAAAGAGATTACAAAAGCAGGGAAAGTCCTTTCCGGAGAACTTTTATATAAGGCTAAATCTTCCGGGTTTTCGGATATTCAGATTGCGCATCTTACAGGATCAACTGAAGAGAATGTAAAACATGTCCGGGAGAAATCGGGCATAAGGCCTGTTTACAAGCTTGTTGACACCTGCGCCGCCGAATTCAGGGCGGCTACACCTTATTACTATTCAACTTATGAGGAGGAGAACGAAGCGAGGGTTTCGGATAAGAAAAAGGTCATGATTTTAGGCGGCGGCCCGAACAGGATAGGCCAGGGAATTGAATTCGATTACTGCTGCGTGCAGGCTTCATTCGGCATACGGGAAGAGGGGATTGAGAGCATCATGGTAAACAGCAACCCTGAAACGGTCAGCACCGACTATGATACTTCGGATAAACTCTATTTCGAACCTCTGACGAAAGAAGATGTTTTAAATATCGTGGAGACTGAAAAGCCGTTCGGAGTTATCGTCCAGTTCGGGGGGCAGACCCCACTTAATCTTTCAACTCCTCTCTTTCAGGCCGGTGTCCCGATCCTCGGCACCCAGCCGGATAGCATAGACAGGGCTGAAGACAGGGAGCTTTTCCAGGCCATGCTGAAAAAGCTGAGTCTTGTTCAGCCTGAAAACGGAACAGCGGTAAATGTAAAAGAGGCTGCGGCGATTGCCGGAGCAATAGGATATCCAGTGATAGTGCGGCCTTCGTACGTTCTCGGCGGAAGAGCGATGAAAATAGTTTATAACAGGAAGGATCTGGAAAACTTCACGAGACTGGCCATTGAAGCATCGCCGGGGCATCCTGTACTGGTTGACAAGTTTCTCGAAGAGGCGATTGAAGTTGATGTTGATGCAATATCGGACGGAAAAAAAACGATCATATGCGGTATAATGGAGCATATAGAGGCGGCGGGCGTCCATTCGGGCGATTCGGCATGCGTTCTTCCACCGTACAGCATAGGTCCTGCATTAATTGATGAAATTACAGTTGCCACAAAAGCCATGGCAGCGGAGCTGAAAGTCGTGGGTCTGATGAACGTGCAGTACGCCATCAAGGGAGACCGGCTCTACGTGCTTGAAGTAAATCCCAGGGCTTCGAGAACAATCCCGTTTGTCAGCAAGGCAACCGGAATTCCTTTTGCGAAGCTTGCCACGAAGGTAATGCTTGGGCGCACTCTTTCCGAAGTCGGCCTTTTGACTGAAAAGATTCCAACCCATGTTTCAATAAAAGAGGTGGTACTCCCGTTCAACAGATTTCCCGATGTAGACACCCTTCTTGGCCCTGAAATGAAGTCGACCGGAGAGGTTATGGGAATAGATTCAACTTTCGGGCTTGCCCTGGCAAAGGCTCAGCTTGGAGCAGGGCAGAAGATGCCGACATCCGGAAACGTTTTTATAAGCGTTATGGATTCCGACAAGATGGCGGTTGTTCCTGTTGCGGAAAAATTTCACGACATGGGATTTAAAATCACGGCTACAAAAGGAACTTCGGTTTTTCTCACGGGAAAAGGGATTTCCAATGAAATGATAAACAAGGTATCGATGGGACGCCCCCATGTGGTCGATGCAATAAAAAATAAAAACCTTCAGCTCATTATAAACACCGGAACAGGCGCCGAGCCGACAAAAGACGGCTATGAAATCCGCCGTGCCGCGATAAAATACAGCATTCCATGCATTACAACTATTCCCGGGGCGATGGCGATTTGCAGGGGCATTGAAGCGCTGAAGGAAAAAAAGCTTTCGGTCAAACCGATTCAGGAATATAATTAATGTTTAAGGATTCGAGAGTTCAACGCTTTTCACTTGATTCAATCCATGAATAAAAGGTTGTGTTATGCAAAGGTCTCACAAGGAGATTCTGATTAATTATGTCAAATTCAAATACAAATGAAGTCCGGTTTTGTTCCGACGACAAGCCGAAAGAAGCCTGCGGGCTTTTCGGAATTTTTGGCCATCCCGAATCTGCTAAAATAACCTTTTTCGGCCTTTACGCGCTCCAGCACAGGGGGCAGGAGAGCGCGGGAATTGCCGTTGCGGATAATAACGGTATAGATGACCACAAAGGAATGGGGCTTGTCTCTGATGTGTTTGATATGAGGCATTTTGAACAGCTAAAAGGAATGAGCGCCATAGGCCATGTCAGGTATTCCACAACAGGAAGCTCGGTACTCTCAAATGCGCAGCCGTTTGTCATTCATCACAGAAAAAGGGCGTACGCCGTCGCCCATAACGGAAATCTCGTAAATGCTCATAGCCTCAAGAATGAGCTTGAAGAGGCGGGATCCATTTTCCAGACCACAATGGACAGCGAGATATTCCTGCATCTTTTTGTAAAGAATATCAGTTACGGACTGGAAAGGGCGCTGGTAGAAACCGTGAAAAGATTAAAAGGGGCCTTTTCCATGGTAGTTCTGACGAGTGAAGGCGAGGTTATAGGTATCAAGGACCCGTATGGATTCCGCCCTTTATGCCTCGGCAGGCTGAACGGAAGCTATGTTCTGGCCTCAGAGACATGCGCCCTTGACCTTGTCGAAGCCGAGTTCATAAGAGAGCTTGATCCCGGTGAGATAATAATAATAGGGAAAAACGGACTGAAAAGCATAAAAACGGAAACGCCGGAGCGGAGAGCTTTCTGCATATTCGAATTCATCTATTTTGCGCGTCCCGACAGCACTATCTTCGGAAGGAATGTGTATGAAACAAGAAAGGCCCACGGCCGTTGCCTGGCGAAGGAGGCGCCTGTCAAGGCGGATCTCGTTATGCCGTTTCCGGATTCGGGAACATACGCGGCTCTCGGTTTTTCCGAAGAATCGGGAATACCTTTTGAGATGGGCATGATAAGAAACCACTATGTCGGGAGGACTTTCATACAGCCTACTCAGAGCATGCGCGATTTCAGCGTAAGGGTAAAACTGAACCCCGTAAAGGAGATACTCAAAGGCAAGGAGATAGTGATTATAGAGGACTCGATTATCAGGGGAACCACCGTTAAAACCAGGGTGAAAGCGCTTCGCGAGCTGGGAGTAAAGAAGGTGCATATGCGTGTAAGCGGTCCTCCGCACAGGTTTCCCTGCCATTACGGAATAGATTTTTCAACAAAGGGGGAGCTGATAGCTTCAGGTAAAACCGTGCCTGAGTTAAAAGATCTTCTCGGCCTTGATTCACTCCATTATCTGAGCATAGAGGGACTTTTAAAGTCCACAGATATTGAAAATCCTGAAAGAAATTTCTGCAAGGCATGTTTTGACGGTTGTTATCCAGTGGAATTCGATGAGTATCTTTCAAAAGACTGTCTTGAAAAATGAATCTTTCCATGTTATCCTTATATATATTCAATAAACAGATTATGGCTCAGTGAAAGATGAGAATATGCTGGGTTGTATAAATATGTAAATAAGGAGGCATCATGATCGAGTCAAAATACCTTCAGGATAATATGCAAAATATTCAGAAGCTCATGAATATTCAGACGCTCAAGCACTTCGAAATAAAAAGCCTTGCAAAGCTTTTGAGGCTGAGCAAAATCCGGGAATATGAAGACGGGGAGATCATTATAAAGGAAGGCGAAAAGGATCCGTGGCTTTATTTTCTTTTAGAAGGCAAAGTAAAAGTCTCAAAAGACAATTGTGAGATTACCACGATCCATAAAAAGGGCGAAATCTTCGGCGAGATGAGGATAATTGATACGCTGAGCAGATCCGCATCGGTTCATGCCGTCGGCAGAACCATATGCCTTGCGGTCGACACTCTGGCCCAGAGCAAGCTTGTGGGCAGCGGCGAACGGGATGAAAGAGTCGATTTTCTCCATCTATTATACAGGATTTTTGCCGAATATATGTAGATACGGCTTCGCCTGACAAATGAAGAGCTTGTCAAAGCAAGGAAGCAGGTTGAAAGGCTTAAAGCAAGCGCTCAATGAAAGACAAAAAAACGGTTTCGTTTTCAAAAAATTCCACCAATATTTTTTTCCATATTCTTACAAACTGCAACCTCAGCTGCAGGTACTGTTATATAAATAAAAAGCAGCATGGAAAAAACACCCTTCCGATTGAAACAATAAAGACCTGGCTTGACGCGTTTGCCGGAAAGAGCGAATTTGCCAACGTCATCTTTCTCGGCGGCGAACCTACATTGCATCCGGATCTGTTTCTTGCCGTGAAGCACGCAAAAAAAACGGGATATAAATCGGTCACGATAGATACAAACGGTTATCTCTTTAATGAAATCCTGTTAAAAACAGGGCCTGAAGAGGTTGACTGCATGAGTTTCAGCTTAGACGGTGCGACAAGACGGACAAATGACTTGTTAAGAGGAAAAGGGTCGTATGATAAATGCATTCTGGGAATAAAAGATGCTGTATCAAAAGGATTTAACACAAGCCTGATTTATACCGTAAGCTCGGCAAATATAGATGAACTTGACAAGATTGAGGAACTGCTCTCCGATTTGGGTGTTGGAAGGTTTTTTATTCAGGTGATAGGCATAAGAGGGATGACCGCAAAAAGAGGATCTCAGGAAAACCCGCAGGTATCCCGCCTGAAATGGCTCGATGTGATACCGGCAACAGCCCGGAAAGTTGCGCGCCGGGGCATTTCTGTTACTTATCCGAAAGTTTTTTTAAATCGGGATGAGCGGTTTGAATGCGCCGGCCTTGTGGCTGATAATTATTTTGTTTTTCCGAACGGAAGGGTTTACCGGTGCCCTTTGTGCGAGGATTATCCGGTTCACAGCATGGAATTTGAAGGAAACATGCTTGTTAAAACAGGGAAAATAAATGAAACGGACATGTTCGGACTTTCCATTCCCGAAGGATGTGTTATGAACAGGCTCATACAGCCCGGCAATCTCAGCTATAAAAAAGACGGAACTCCGGAGTATAAAATAGCCTGCTGCCTTCTCAAGGAAGAGATTGCTGCGGGAGAATAACAGGATTACAAATGGCTGAATTCAAAAAGAACCTTACTTTTACTGAACGCGTTAAAATATCCCTGATCTCTTTCCTTGCATCATGGCTGATCAGGCTATGGTTCGGGACGGTGCGCGTTAAAATAATAAACAGGCATATCTACGATGAGTTTATTCTTAACAACAGGGAGAAGGGGAATGTGGTTGTCGCTTCATGGCACAGGCACGCCATATTTCTCTATTATTATTTCAGGAATATCAAAAACGGTGTTGCTATGGTCAGCCGGA
>JAUPLM010000204.1 GCA_030836965.1 Thermodesulfobacteriota bacterium
GCGGAGTCCCAGAAACAGATAAGCGCGGTCGGGTCTGAAGCGACCGATTTCATGGATATTGATTTCGGCTTATGATGTCAATCAAAGGATACTGGTACGACGGGAAAACTTCAGCCCAGACTGCGGCCGTCTTCCGCGTTTACGATAACGGCGCAATCTGTGTTGAGAGTTCCGAAGACGGAAAGGTGTTCAAGACGGTTGCCGGTTTTGGAATAACGGTCTCTCCCCGCCTTGCCGAAACGCCGAGATACTTATATTTTCCAACCGGTGAAAAATTCGAAACGGAAGAGAATGAGGCGGTTGACCGCATGCTGGAACGATTTAAGCGCCGGTCATGGATGCAGGCGGTCCACCATCTGGAAAAGCGCAGGGTCTATGTTCTGCTCTGCCTGGCGGCAGTACTTCTTTTTATGTTCGGAGCCGTGAAATTCGGTGTTCCGGCTGCCGCAAAATTCATCGCCTTCCGCCTTCCGCCTTCAACCGCCGGATACGCAGGAAAGCAGACCCTCGATATTCTGGACAGGTCGTTATTTAAACCTTCAGAGCTTGATGAGGGAACCAGGCTCCGCCTGACAAATCATTTCCGTCCGGTTGTTGATGAACACGCGGCATACGGACTGAATGTTCTGTTCAGAAAAGGAGGCAGGGTCGGTCCGAACGCGTTCGCGCTTCCCTCCGGAACAGTTGTCTTTACCGATGAAATGGTGAAGCTCTCGGCCCACGACGATGAAATGCTTGCGGTGCTGGCACATGAGGCAGGCCATGTTGTTCATCGCCATGCCTTGCGCACGGTAATCCAGGATTCCCTGCTTTCGTTTGTTCTTCTCGCAATTACCGGCGATATATCCGGGTCTTCCGAATTGTTTCTCGGCCTTCCGGTTATATTGACGCAGCTTTCCTACTCAAGGAATTTTGAACGTGAAGCGGATGATTATGCGGTTGATTACCTCCGGTCTCATAAAATACCGGCAGTTCATTTTACAAATCTGATACTCCGGATTGATAAAAAAAAGAAATCCGGTTCGGGAGCTTCAGCAGGGACATGGACGGGTTATCTGTCAACGCATCCTCTGGCGGAGGAAAGAGTGCGGCAATTTAAGCATGATTATAAGTGATATACCCGCAAAAGGGCATTTTTTGACTTTTTAAGAAGGTTTCATAAATAACGAATCAGTAAAGGCGCCGCCGAAAGCCTTAAACGAAGAGATTCTGAAGTTTTTTTGTTCTGGACATGAAGATATTTTCCATGATACCAAGTCAGCAATTATGTTTTGCCTGAAGCGGAACTGATGGATTTAAAACAAATATTCCGGAGGAAAAATGAACAAAAAATTCTTATTGGCTCTCATTATCATGTTATCGCTTATATTTGTTTCTTTCGCAGTCGCTGCGCCGGATATGAAGGAAGGGCTGTGGGAGGTAACCGTTACATCAAAAATGGAAATGCCGGGAATGACTATGCCGATGCCTCCGGCAACATATACCCAGTGTCTTACAAAAAATGATTTTGTTCCCCAAAAGGCCGAAAAAGGGGAGCAATGTGAGAAGGTAAATGTGACTGTAAGCGGCAACACAGTGTCCTGGACGGTAAAGTGCAACAGTAAAGAAGGCACAACAAAAGGGAGCGGTAAAATAACATATAAGGGTAATACATATGAAGGTGTTATGAATATGACCTTTCCGAACCAGGGTGGAGGTGAGGGCAAAATGAGCAGCAGCATGAGCGGGAAATGGGTTGGTAAATGTAAATGACCGTTTATGATTTATCTTCGCCACACGGAGAGGAACACAAATGCCCCGGGCAAGGAAAAGTACTGAAATAAGAAAAAGAGAGATAATAGAAGCCGCAAGAAAACTTATTTTCAAAAAAGGCAGCGAGCATGTTACGGTAAACAACATAGCAAAGGAGGTGAAAATTTCCGAAGCTGCCATCTACCGTCACTTTCGCAACAAGAAAGAGATACTCTCATTTCTTGCCAGCCATATCACCGAAAGCCTGATTCAGGATATTGATTCAGCGGCAGGAAGCGATATTTCATACCCGGACAATATAGGAGGTATACTGAGAAGCCATCTTTCCCTGATTGAGCAGAAGCGGGGGGTTTCATTCCAGGTTATAGCCGAGATTATCAGTTTCGGAGACAAGAAATTAAACAAACAGGTATACAATGATATACGGAATTACCTTCAGCGTTTCAGCGGGTTACTGGATAGTGGAATTAAAGCCGGAGCAATAAGGGAAGATATCGATTCAGAAGCAGTCGCACTTCTTTTGTTTGGAATGATCCAGGGACTTGTAAATACATGGGCTTTGAGCAATTACAGCTTTGACCTGACTGAAAGATATGATGCGCTGTGGAATGTTTTCCGCCGGATGGTGATCCATAACTGATATTTTATATCAGACGGAGAGGCTTGATCCGGCGTTCAAAAATTACCGTAATGTTGAAATGCCGTGACCGCCTTCCTAAGCCCCTCCGAATTTTTTCATGGTTGCCATTACAATAGTATAAAGAATGACAATCATGGTTACGCCGATGAAAAACCATCGTATGTATTTCCCGGTCTGGCTCTCTGAGCCGGCCGGCTTGTTTGTTTGTTCTTCAGACATAAATATAATCCTTTCGCAGTATGATATGAAAACATATTAATGTGAGTGAACGCTCACTTATAGTAATTAAACATATCATGTTTGTCAATCTTTTATTTTGGCTTTTATACAGTCCTTTTGTTCGGAAGGGATGCATGGGTTGGGGTGAGTATCTGTAATGTTCATGAGGAGGTCGTTTTTAAAAACAACAGAAGGAGTCCTGATATGGGGAAAAGCGCTGATCTTGTTGCCCCTTGCGGGTTGTACTGCGGAGTATGCGGTGTCTATTATGCCACAAGGGACAACAACAGAAAGTTTCTGGAAAAGCTTGTAAATGTTTATAAATCAAGCATTCCTGGGATGGATAATCTGACGCCTGAGGACCTGTTGTGTGACGGGTGTCTTTCAGACAGGAAATCCGTTTTTTGCAGGGTATGCGGAATAAGGGATTGCGTCAGAGGCAAAGGGTATGAAGGATGCAGCGATTGCGGTGATTTTCCATGTAAACAGATTGAAAATTTCCCGGTACCCGTAGGGAAAAAAGTTATGTTAAGAGCTGTTCCCTACTGGCGGGAGCACGGCACGGAAAAGTGGA
>JAUPLM010000205.1 GCA_030836965.1 Thermodesulfobacteriota bacterium
AGTGTGACAGCGGCAGATGCTCTGGTTTCAGGCGGCGGAAACATTACGATTGACTCATCTGGAAATATTGAAATGACAAATGTAAATGCGGGAGGAGGCTCGATAAATCTCACAGCGACTGGTACAATCAACGGAGGAACGTTTACAGGCGGCAGTGGTACGGTAAATGCTTCGACAGCAGGATTGAGTTCTCCAACAACAGCAAATGTTTCAAGTCTGAGGGTTAATCTCACGTCACAAGATGCAACGGGAGTTTCCGGCAAATTTGATAAAGGAGCAAATCTTATCACAGCGCCTTCTACGGATCAGATCAACGGGCCGGGCACGATACTTATAACAGGCTTTCCGGCATATTTCCCCGAAGATGTAGATGATCCGATGGCGGAACTTGCGGCGCTCTCTTCGATATCCGGAGAGCAGGCGATTCTTGAAATGATACTTGCTCTTTCAAGAGAAACCGAATTCTTCATGGCGCCCCCCCTGATGCTGTCTATAGCGGCTGATGAAGTGGATGCAACCTTAGGTAAAGGAGCGGAGGAGGTTCGGGAACCGTGCAGGGATGATGATGAGGAATGCAAAGAGAGGATGAAGAAGTAAAATAAAAGGTTCAATGATAAAAGGGATTTTCTATTTTATTTCCTCGCATGCGCAGCGGAATCCGAAGAGGAAGCTGCTGTAGCCGGGTTCGTAGCGGTCCCTGTTTGCCGACCGGAGGCTTTCCATGCTTTCTATAAACGAGCCTCCTTTTATAACGCGTTCTGAGCCTGTTTCGGGCCCAGCCGGATTGCTTTCAGCTCTCGGGCCTGTGCCGTACCAGTCCTGGCACCACTGATATACATTTCCTGCCATGTCCAGGAGTCCGTAAAGGCTCTGTCCCTTTTCGTAGTTTCCTGCCTTTGAGGTGGATCCTATAAGATTGTCGAAATTTGCCGTGGTGTCATTCGGTTCCGTATTTCCCCAGGGATATTCATTCCCATCAGGCCCTCTTGCTCCCTTTTCCCACTGAGCTTCAGTCGGGAGATTCTTGTTTGCCCATTTGCAGTAGTTCAAAGAGTCATTATATGAAACCTGGCTTACAGGGTGATCATCTTTCCCTTCTATGGAAGTCATTCCATCCGGCATTTTCCAGTTTGCCCCTTCCACCTTTTTCCATCGTTGGCCGATTCTCACCATGCCGGCACCTTCTTTTTCGGCATCGGTGACATACTTTGTCTCATCCATGAATTTTTTAAATAAGGCATTCGTTACAAGATTCTTATCGATAAAATAATTGCCGACAAATACATTCTGAACAGGTTTCTCTGCTTCATATGTATCAGAACCCATTTTGAATTTGCCTTCCGGGATAAAGACCATGAAACTTCCGTCTTTGGGATGCTTTATCTCCTGGAACCCTTTTGAATTTATCTGCGCATTTTCAATCTTCACAGATGAGTTGATGCCGGTTCCGCCAGACTTGTTAAGAACGAATTTGCTTAAGCCGAAGTAGCCGGCGGTCAGCAGAATAACCACAGCGGCAGCAATGGCAATTAGTTTTGCCTTCGATTTTTCAGCTTCCTCCGGGGCAGGTGCAGCAGCAGGTTGTACGGGTACCGGGGTCTCAACAAGAGTGATGTCTCCGTCCAGAATCATGGTTGCTTCGGCGTCCGCTTCCGCTGAAATGGCTTCAGATCCGGGTCCGAAAGCGTTGCTGAACTGGCGGAAATCCGTGAAACGTTTTGCAGGATCCTTTTCAAGAGACTTTGAAATGGCCTGACTTATATGTTTCGGAAGTGAAGGAGCATATTTCATGGGAGGGTCGGGTATTTCATTCAAGTGGAAAAACATCACCTGGGATGTGTCGTTTGACACATACGGCCTGCGCCCTGCGAACATTTCATAAAAAACTAAACCAAGGGAATATATATCCGACCTTGCATCTACCTCTTTAGATTTATCGAATCTTTCAGGGGCCGTGTAATGGATCGAAAGCATGCTAGCAGCAGTGTCGTGGGATGCGGTTGATGACATTTTGGCGATGCCGAAATCCATGATTTTTGCAGTTCCCTTAGGATCTATCATGATGTTTCCCGGCTTTATGTCTCTGTGAAGAATCCCGTTTTCATGCGCGTATTGAAAGGCATCAAGTGTTTGTTTGGCGATCTTGAATGCAAAATTAAAGGGCAGAAGATTCTTCTGCTGCTGTAACAGTTTTTTTAATTCAACCCCTTCCACGTATTCCATAACGATTGCGTAGTTATTGCCGTCCGGGAAAAATTCAAGCAATCTGGTTATGTTCGGATGATCAAGCTTGGCGAGTATCATTGCTTCATGGAAAAACTTTTTGACGACCTTCTCATTTTCAAGCGCCTGAGGATTTAAAACTTTCATCGCGACGATTGCGCCCTGGGGAGACTTTGCTTTCCAGACGCTTCCAAAACCGCCTTTTCCAAGAGAGCTTATGATTTCATAGTCGCCGATTTTTTTGCCTTCCATTTTGTTCTTATCCTTTACCGCTTGTTGCTTTTAGTTACCGGTCACTGATTTCTGGTTCATTGATCGTAGCTCGGTTCACCATCCGCGATTCACGATCTTTTACTCGACCGCTTGAACCGAAACGCAAGCGCATTCCCGCCAAAGGTCCGCCATGGTGGACCTTCGGCGGAGTTTGCGGGCAAATTAAAAAAATATTATATTCTTTGCGGTGAAGATTCCCCGACCGCTCTACGGCGGGGAGCTTCAATCTTTTTTCTTAAAATATCCTGAAACATGATTTTTATGCCGGAAATGAAACCGGGATTTTCAATCCTTGCAATAATAACTGTTATATTATCGGGTCCGCCCCTTTCATTCGCTTTTTCTATCAACTTTCCGCACACGGTATCAGGCTCCCTGTATTCAATAATCGTCTTTACTATTTCTTCATCCGGAACAACTTTATACAGGCCGTCACAGCACATTAAGACATATTCGCCTTTATTCAGTTGCATATGTTTTTCAGATATGTCAACTGATAAATCCTGAAAAAGGCCGATTGCCTTTGTAATAATATTCGAATCCGGATGATTAAGCGCCTCTTCCTTTGTTATCAATCCGGCTTTAACAAGACCGGCTACTATCGAATGGTCCCGGGTAAACTGGGTTATCCTGTTTCCGAATATAGTATATCCTCTGCTGTCACCGACATGAGCAAAATAGAGATTATCCTTTTGAAGTACAACTGCTATAAGGGTCGTCCCCATGCCCTGAAGGCCTAAATTGCTCCGGCTTTTTTCGAGTACGGATTCGTTTGCCTTCAGGAATGCTTTTTTCAGCGACTCCTGAATAGTTTCGGTCTCATCTTTGTAATATTCTTCCATGGCGGTGTCGACGGCGAGCCTGGAAGCAACCGAGCCCCCGGAATGACCGCCCATGCCATCTGCAAGAACAAGAAGAATTCCTTTTTTATTGAGATTCCCGTTTCCAGGAAAGCGCCAGGAATGAAAATCCTGATTTTCTTTCTTTTTCATTCCGGGATGGGTTGCTGAGCCGATTGTAACAAACTGTTTCCTGTTCATAGATCGTACTTAGAATATCGGGCACCGAATATCGAAGGCGACATTGGTTTTTAATGTTCACTTTCAGTTATATTCACGCTCGATCCCCAGATATCCTGAATCCTCGAATCCTTTCTCTTCCTATTCAATATACTTCACAGGCCACACAATTGAATTCTCACTCTTTTTCTTATGTTCCGATTTACCGTACCATATATTCATCTGATAAACATATTGCGGGCCGAACTTATGTCTTGTTTTTGTCCAGTAACCTACATGTGTATAAACATTTGAAAATGGATGCCCGGGAGGCAGCGCCGGATTCTGCTGTTTCGGATCGACCAGTTTTTCAAGCTCCGCGATCGTGGGGAGTCTCCATCCGGTTTGTCCCTTGATCTCCAGATTGCGGCAATATTCTACGGCTTCATCCCAGGTCAATGCGACAGTTTTAGGCTCTTTCATCCACATTACATTTGTGAGAAGGTCTGTTACAGTCCCGTCATTATTATCGACAAATCTTTTCTGTACCTTTCCGGATACCAGATCAGTTATCGTTCCGTCGGGATTGTATTTGAACCCTTTTTCCTGAACAGTAACCGAAGACGTTTTAATTCCACCTTCCACGTCATCTTTATTCCGTGGAATCACGGAGAACGACAGAGTCCCTGCATTTTCGATGTTTTTCGAAAGTTGCCAGTTCGTATCTGAACCTGTCATGGCAATGCGTTCTTTGCCGAGAAGAAGAGTGACTCCCTTCGCAGGTTTATCGGTGGAAGCCTTGAATACGAATGGCTTTCCAATAAACCCTTCCTGAGGAGAGACAGAAGCAGTTATCACGTTAACCGGAGCAGAGGCTTCTTTTACTGTTACGATTTCACCTTCTTTCGATTGACCTTGTCCTTCCTTGATCCTTGCGATGACCATATATTTGTTTGAACCAAGCTTGTTTATCTTTGCCAGATAACTCCACTCTGTTCCTGAGCCCAGCATGGCATGTTTTTCATCTTCTATTTCAAGAATAACCAATTCTGAAGGCGCGCTTGTTCTGGCCTTGATCAGGAAACTGTCGCCCGGATAACCTTTCCCCGGAGCAACGACGTTTATATCAACCGAGGCTACGTCGGGAATAACCGCGGCGGTTTTTCTTGTGATGATTTCACCTGTTTTTGTAAGACCTGAAGCTCCTTCCGTGTTCTTTGCCATTACGGTGAAGGATTTTTTGCCTGCATCAGGTATTTTTCTTTTGAATTGCCATGTGTTTCCTGATCCATGCATGGGAATTGCGACCCCATCTATCTGAATTGAAACCGATGAAGCCGGGCGGTCGGTTACGGCAGTTATCAGGAATTCTTCACCAGCAAGCCCGGCTTTGGGATTAGTAGTTACTTCAACAATATTTGCAATAGCGCTCTTTACTGTAAAATTTCCGATTTTTCCCGCCCCGGTGATTCCGTCCTTATTCGTTGCAGTGGTTGAAAAATCGACATTCCCGGTGACATCGATCTTTCTGCTCAGAAGCCATTGAGTGCCGGAGCCGGTCATATCATAAGATTTTCCCTTTATAAGAAGAGAGACGCCTTTGGCAGGCTTATCGGTTGACGCTTTAAAAGTGAAATCATCTCCGATAGCGCCTGTCTTTGGTTCAACTGTAACCTCAGTGATATTGGCTTTTTCAACCGTCTTTTTTACAGTAATAATCTGGCCGGTCTGGGGCTTGCCTTCTGCATCCTTGTCGTTAACCGCCGTTATTTTATACTGAACAGTTCCGGCCTTAGAGATATTCGCCTTGTATTCCCATTCCGTGCCTCTACCCTGCATCGGCTGTTTCTGGCCGTCAATCTCTATATAGACTTCCCTTGCCATACTGCTTGTCCTGGCCTTAATATTGAAGATATCGCCCGGATATCCTTTTTCCGGTTCTGCATCCGTCATGACAACATCAACGGTCAAAGTCGGCATAAGGCGTGTAATTACAAACTGTCCTCCTTTTTCAGCAGGTGTTTTGAGCCTCCCCCGAAGCATGTTTGTTCCTGCTTTTTTTCTTATAGGGAAAAGAACGCTGTCATCGAAGACAAGATTTTCAAAGTCGATTACTTCAAGATTGTTTTCGGATAACGCTTTGCTTACATAATATGTGAAAAGGCCATGACCGCCTGTTTTGCTGTCTCCGGGCCAGTGATCATTGTCGAATGAAATTATCTCCCGTGAATTTATCTTCGCCTTTTCGGAAATCTTTTCAGCATAACGAAGGTCATAAGGTGTAAGAGAAGTAGATTTTGACCGTATTAAGTTATTTGAGAATACGGAATCCGTGAGTATACATAAATTTTTTACCTTGAATTTATCTGAAGCAAAAACCTCTTTGCATAAATCCGAATGCTTTATCCATGTCATTTTGACATTTTTTTTACCGTTGATCGGCACCCAGTATGTTTCACCCTGGTCGTCTTCGGCTCCATGACCAGAAAAGAATACAAGCAAGTTGTCTTTGGCTGTCAAGCTGTTCATGTATTTATTAATACTCGCGAGGATATTGCCGAGAGTAGGTTTTTCTTTTGAGTTGTCGGTTAGAATCGTAATGTTTGATTTCTCGAAATTATATTTTACAGAGAGAATTTTGGCCATTTCTTCGGCGTCTTTTACAGGACTTTTCAGCCTGGGCCACTCCTCATAGTTGTTTATGCCTATGATCAAAGCGTGATTTTCACCCGTATCCGGCAGCTCTTTTAAGGGAGCAGAATGGACTCCAATTACTGAAATACCTGCAGAGAGAAGAATAAGTAAAAGAAAGCGTGTTATTCCAAGTTTTTTCAGCAGAATGGCCATCAAATTCAATCCGCAAAAAAGATTCAGTTATACTTTTAAACCGAAAAAGCAAGCGCATTTCCAGCGTTTTGCTGAGGTGATCCCCGATAATTACAATTTATCAGAAAATCAGGAATAATTTTAATAGATTTTTATATGATGTAATTCGCAGTCTGTCAAGGAAGAATAAACAAATATTATATTAAAAACTTAGCCTTACAATCCGACTTGACAAAACATGGCTGTTCTAATAGATGAAAATAATAAAGGAAAGGGGCCAGGGGATTCGGGTGTGAAGAAGAATGATCAGCGGCCGGGGCAAGCAATATTTGAAAGCCTGGGAAGTAAGGCAGTAGAGGATGGTGGTTGATGAATTATGCCAATTACTATTCACCGACAACTATTCAATAAAATACGAATAATGGATATAGTGAAACGCATATATTATAATGTTAATACCTCGCGGATAACCGCGTGCGGAGTATCTGATGTCGGGAATGTCCGTACCAACAACGAAGATTCGATATATATCGATGAAGGCGGTAAGTTTTTCCTTCTGGCAGACGGAATGGGCGGACATGAGAGAGGTGAAGAAGCAAGCGGTGCCGCCATAGAAATCATCAGGAACCATTTTAACCCTGAAAAAGTAAAAGCCGAGCTTAAAGACACAACAGACGGAATTATGCCGGTTGAAGTAGGTTGCGTCCAGACCATAGTCAGTGCTGCCGTCGAAAGAACAAACTCTGAACTATTTGCTCGCAATAAGCGTGACAGACTGAAACGATATATGGGTACAACAGTCGTAGGTCTCGTTCTGATGGAAGAATCATATGTGTTTTGGTTTCATGTCGGAGACAGCAGGTTATATCGTTTCAGGGATTCCGCGTTGAAACGCCTGACGGAAGATCATTCAGCTTATGCGGAATGGATTAACAACGGGCGTCCGGGAGCCGAACCGTCCAGAAGCATAATAACAAAGGCGATCGGGCCACGTGCTGTGGTTACACCGACTATAAACTGGGATAAGTGGGTTAAAGGTGATACCTATATATTATGCAGCGACGGACTGACGGATATGATAGATGATGACAATATCGAAGGCATCCTAAAATCCGGAGACGATGTCGAGAAGACGGCAAACAGACTCGCAGATGCGGCAATGGATGCGGGCGGTAAAGACAATACCAGCGTGCTCGTATGTAAAATATTATGAAAAACAAGGATCAGAGGCACAAAGCGGGATTTTTAACCTTGAATCCAGCCTGAAGCGGAGAAGAACACGAAGAGTTCAGCATGCAGCGAATCGAACTCTTCAACCCTGTAAATTGAAGCGGCTCTATTTTCGACCTTTTTTATGAGGAGAACATGCCTCAGGAAAACCTCACACTTGCAATACTTTTTGCGGATATAGCGAAAAGCACCCGGATATATGAAATTCTTGGAGATAAGAAAGCCCAGGATCTCATATCCAGATGCATATCGGTTTTTACCAAAGCGACTTTGAAAAATCAGGGTACAATTATAAAAACCATCGGGGATGAGATAATGTGTACATTCCCGGGAGCGAACGAAGCCGTTAATGCCGCTATTGAGATGAATGAAGCTATTGAGGGAATAACCATTGACGATGATCCGGATTTTGTTCCTCCGAATATTTATGTCGGGATTCATTACGGACCTGTCATAAGAGAAGCAGGAGATGTGTTCGGTGATGCGGTTAATGTTGCGGCCCGAATGAGAGCCCTAGCCAAGCAGAGGCAGATATTTACTTCTGAGGAGACCGTAGCTGCATTATCCGGTGAACTGAAGGATGCGGCCAGGCTCGTTGATTCTACAACAATAAAAGGTAAAAGTGGTAAAATCGACATATACGAAGTCGTCTGGGAAAAGCAGGATGTAACAGTCATGATGGATGATTCGTTCGAATTAATGCTTTTACGATCCCGGATCGAACTTCGTCATGCAGGCGTTATAATTGATGTGGATGAAACCAGACCTGTTGTATCACTCGGAAGGCAGCTTCATAATGATATTGTAGTAAATGACGGAAGAGCTTCCCGTTCCCACGCCCGCGTCGAGTACAGGCGCGGAAAGTTTGTCCTTGTTGACCTGAGTGCCAATGGCACATATGTCATCATTGAAGGCAAACAAAGCATTCGTGTAAACCGGGATGAAACTCCGCTTGTAGGCAAAGGATTGATAGGACTCGGGAAGGAAGTCAAACCTGATTCTCCCGAGGCGGTTCATTTTGCCATCAAGCTGTAAGTCTTGCTTCGCGCCCTTCGTGTTAAAAGATTATACTTCTTATGAAACCGTTATGATTGTAAACTGCCGAATATCGGACATCGAATATCGAATTAATAACGAAAAACGGCGAATATCGAAGTTCGAAGTACGAGGTGCGATCTATGCACAGACCCCGCATTTGCCGCATGAATTCATCTGACAGGCAAGAGATTTTTTTCCAAGCAAGGACTTTTGATATTCTTTAATCAGGAAAGATTTTTTAATTCCATGATCTATGAAATCCCAGGGTAATAATTCGTCGAAGAGCCTTTCCCTGTGAATGTAAAAGGCAGGATCAAGAGGTGAAGATTTTAATGTCTTTGCCCAGTTGCCCCTGTTTGTGTTTGCAAGAGACAGTATATCTGACACCCTGCGGTCTCCTCTTGAAATAAGAGCCTGAAGATAACTTCTTTTAGGCGGTTCAGAATCGGTACGCATATTAGCTTCCTTCCTGAGACCTTCTTTTATATGCGTTATTTTCTTTTTTAACGAAATCAGGCTTTCCATGGGAACCCACTGGAATGGTGTGAAAGGTTTAGGGACAAAGGGGTTGATGCTGACCGTGATTTGCCCTATACGTTTTTGTATCCTGCTTGACGCAAGAAAACGCTTTTTAATTTTCCGGCAGAGAATTACTATCTCTTCAATATCATCCATGGTTTCGGTGGGAAGTCCTGTCATAAAGTAGAGTTTAATATTTGGAATTCCGCTTTCGACTATTGTTTCTGTTGAGGCCAGTATCTGCTCCTCGGTTATACCCTTGTTTATAACGTCGCGTATCCTCTGTGATCCGCCGTCAGGAGCAATTGTTGCGGTTTTGACTCCGCTCTTTTTGAGCGCGGAAACAAGCTCTGCGGAAGTAGCGTCCGCTCTTAAGGAGCTGAAGGATATTTTACTTCCCCTTTTTTGGGCTATACCACAAAGTTCCGTAATCCCGGGAAGATCCGAAACAGCAGCCCCTACGAAGCCTATCTTGTCTGTCATGCCGGCTCCCTGCTCAATGCATTTTTCCAGGCAGGAGACAGTTCTGAATCTCGGAGGTCTGTAGATATAACCCGCGCTGCAAAACCTGCAGCCGTGAGGACATCCTCTCGATACTTCAATTAAAAAAGTCCGGTCAAAAGCGGTATGCCGGGATATGATGCTGCTGCATGTCTGGTGTGTTGAAATATCTTTTAAGTAAAC
>JAUPLM010000206.1 GCA_030836965.1 Thermodesulfobacteriota bacterium
ATAAGGTTGTTGATGCGGCAAGCGGTACTTTCGGGGTCAGGGTCGAACTTCCCAATCCATCCTTTAACCTGCCGGCTGGCCTCAGATGCCGGGTCCGTTTTTTAAAGAAATAATTACGTTTATACAAGAATAGTTATATATGGATCATCTCCAGTTTAGTTGGTGATCCTATGAGGATTCAAGGGGTCAAGGGTTCAAGGATTCAAGTGAAAAAGGATTTGAGTGCCATAAAGTAATGCATATACGTGAACAGATGCTTTAGTATTACACGGAATTAAAAGTTTGACAAAAATCGTATCCGCTATATTTGGCTATTCATAAGGCAATGAAAAGATTTTCCAATACTAAAAGTCTGTCAGAACTTCAAAGAAATAGCCGAGAAGTTGGGAGGATGCCAAAATATCTGATAAAACGTTAGATAACAAACACTTGAACCCTTGAATCCTCGAATCCTTGACCCCTTTCTCCCAACTAAATGGGAGAAGAACCGTATATATTTAGTATATTGAATCTAACGGCTTGATGCATTACTTTAAATAATAACAGGTTCACATTAAAACAGAAAATTAATTTTACATATAATCTCTTAAAGCTTTTGCGTGTATTGAATGTTAGTATTGATATGGACTTTGAGGAAATCATATGTCCAGGCTGACTGCATTGATTTTATTGTTTATCCTGCCTGCCTGCAGCATTCTCCCGGTCCCGGCTGATCCGGCCTCGGATATTCCTGAGTTTCATGTGTCCAGCATTGATACCATCAGAGATGCTGATTCATATGACCGGGCTTTGCAAATATGGCGAACCCCCGAAGAAGTAAGTGCCTGGATAGGCGCCAGATTCACTTACGACGCTAAGAGATCCATGAAGCTTTCCGAAACCCAGCGAAGCGGCAGCGAGTCTCTGCAGATTTATCAGCCGCACGAATTCTTCGTTTCACCGTACGGCGTGTGCGTAGATTTGTCCCGTTTTGCTGTCGAGACGCTACGCCGGATTGTTCCTGACAGTAATCCCGGTTATCTTATGATTGAGTTCTCACCGGTCAAAATAGCGGGCAATACCCTGCGCCTTCACTGGCTTGCATTCTTCAGGCGTGAAGGAAAATATTACTTCTTTGCAGACTCAAAACGTCCAGGTCATATAGCAGGCCCGTATACGAGCACTGAAGAATTCATTCACGATTACATGGCATACAGGGGCAGGCGGATTTTATCTTTTCGTGAGCTGGAGTCGTACCAGCGCAAGGAACGCGTTAAGGCAGTAAAAGAAAGCCGGGACAAGTCCCCCTGATCTGTATAATATATTTGTTTCGGGTTATGAAAGTAAGAGGGCAAATACAAGAATAAGGCTGTGTGTCATAATCAATATCCCATTCTCTTATACTCCGATAAAATAAATCTTGACAAGTAAGTGAGCACATACTAACTAATTCCTGAAATTAATTTAGAATTCGATTGTTTCTGATCTGTTATATATAAAATACAATCCCTCTGAACTTACTCTATTCTTTTATATTCAAAACAAATAATTAATGACAAGCGACTTTTGCAGATAATATGTGAACGACAAAAACGTTATATCAAACGCCATCACAGACGAAAGCAAAGGAGGCAAACTCATGGGATTCAGATTATCAGACCTGTTCGTTCCACGACACATGCATAAAAATCCTGAATACAGGAAAGAGGGGGCGGCTATGCTGACGGACACGGCCGTTCTTGCAAAAATGGCGGAAATAGATATTGATGAAGGCGTCCGCAGGGCTGCCGCAAAGCGATTGTCGGAATTGAAAGATATGAAAGCCACCGCCTGAAATAAAAGATAGCGTAAGAATTTTCAGCAATAAAAACCTTCTGAAGGCTGTATTAGCCTGCATGGAGGTTTTTTTATTCACTTTAATTAAGAATGGTTTTAATTTTCCGTCATTAATTCATTGCAAAGCAGCAGGAGATTATGTTATCGGCATTCTTAACAAACGCATACTGAATATTTTGATATCAAAACGTAAACTCAAGCATATATAAACGTCAGAAGGAGCAGACGGATGAGAATCAGAAAACAGATCGTTTGCTGTCTGTTTTTGTTCATATTTATAACAGCGGTTCCTTTTTTTGTATTCGGAAGCGAAGGCGGTTCATCCGGCGGGCAAATCAACCTTGGTGAAGTTCTTCCTGTATGGAGCTGTATCCCGTTTGCCTGCATGCTCCTCTCAATAGCCCTGTTTCCTCTGCTTGCGCCAAATATCTGGCATCATCATTTCGGCAAGGTATCGGCCTTCTGGGCGCTCTCCATAGCCGTTCCTTTTGTTATTACCTATCAAGGACTTGCGGTACATCAGATCCTCCACATAATCATTGCCGACTACATCCCGTTCATAATTCTGCTCTGGTCTCTTTATACCGTATCAGGAGGCATCCTGATGCGCGGCACACTTGTCGGAACACCCGCCGTAAACACCTGTATGCTTCTTATAGGAACGCTGCTCGCGTCATGGATGGGAACGACAGGCGCGGCGATGCTCATGATTCGTCCGTTTTTAAGGGCGAACAGCCATCGCAAGAACAGAACCTTTATGGTTGTTTTTTTCATATTTCTGGTTGCAAACGTAGGCGGTGCCCTCACTCCTTTGGGTGACCCGCCGCTTTTTCTTGGGTTCCTGCACGGTGTGCCCTTCTTCTGGACATTTAACATCCTGCCTCACATGCTTTTGACGGCCGGACTTCTGCTTATATGTTATTTTTTAATGGATACTTACCATTATAAAAGAGAAAAACCTGCTGCGGCAGATCCCATGGAAAAAGTGCCGCTCGGCCTTGGAGGAAAACACAATTTTATTTTTCTGATAGGTATAGTACTTTCAGTTCTCATGAGCGGTATGGTGGACTGGGGAGAAATATCCACGCTGGGCGTGCATCGCTCTGTTCAGGATTGGGTGCGTGACGGTCTTTTGATTGTGATGGGAATTCTATCAATGTTAACCACTTCAATAACCGTTCGGGAAGACAACCAGTTTACATGGGCGCCGATTCTTGAAGTAGCTTATCTTTTTATCGGTATCTTCATAACAATGATTCCATGCCTTTTGATTCTCAAGGCAGGCGGAAAAGGCGCGCTTGCTTTTATGATAACCTCCGTTAAGCAGCCTGCTCATTATTTCTGGAGTTCGGGTTCCTTGTCTGCGTTTTTGGATAATGCTCCGACATATCTCACATTTTTCAATACGGCTCTCGGCAGTTTCTACGCGTCACTGCCTGAAGCCGAAGCTGTGCCGCGCCTTATTGCCGAAAACCCGGTATATCTGAAGGCCATCTCGGCCGGATCGGTCTTTTTCGGAGCATGCAGCTATATCGGAAATGCCCCCAACTTTATGGTGCGTTCGATAGCCGAAGAGGCCGGGACCCCTATGCCCAGTTTTTTCGGTTATATCATTAAATATACAATCGTTTTTCTGATTCCTTGTTTTGTAATCGTAACTCTCGTCTTTTTTTAGTAATAACAGGAATTTGACTACATCAATAAAAAGGATACTGAAAAGAGTACCCCTCAGGGGGGTACCGAAAAGAGTACCCCTCAAGGGGGTACTAAAAAGAGTCCCGTTTATCGGGATCAAGGCAGGTGAAAAATGAAATATAAAAAGGTACTATTTCACACCCGGTTCAGAGAAATGGCTATGAACGCTCTTGAGGTTATTCTTGATCTGACAAAAGCAGGCCTTAAAGAGATAGTTCTTGTGTATGTCATTCCAAGAGAAGAGGTAGCCTTCGTGCCATACGGCGGATATATGAAGGAAAAAGAAGCGGAGATTAAGAAGAAAGCGAGTGACCGCTTTGAACAGTGGCAGG
>JAUPLM010000207.1 GCA_030836965.1 Thermodesulfobacteriota bacterium
ACAATACAGACCGCAATTGCCAGAATCAGGATGTTATAGCCGGCTTCCACTACAATATTTCCCAGCGGCAGAAGCAAAACAGCGGCCAATGCCGCCAGCATTGAGCCGAAACCCATGGCCACAACCGCTATAAGATCGGAATCGATACCCAGCATCAGGGCCGCCCGTTCATCCTGCGCCATCCCGCGCATGGCAAGGCCGATGCGCGTATAGTGGGTGAAGAGCCACAACAGCCCGACCACCGCGGATCCGATGACTACCGCCAGAATACGCTGGTAATCCACCGATACTCCGGCAATCTCGATGCTCCCCTCGATGAAAGCTGGCAGGGTATAGGTCAGGCCCTTAAAACCGCCCCATCTGAATCCTTCAAGAATCGCCAGCCCTATGGCATAGGAGGCTATGATTTCCGAAATCTCCATGCCCCGGACACGAATGAGCACAAAGTGGTATATCAAAGCTCCCATGGCTGCTGTTGCAATCAGCGATAGAATAATACTGAGCAGGTAGTTCAACCCCATCAAATTCAGAAAGCTCCAGGTGATGAACCCGCTGACCACATACAAGGCGCCGTGGGCGAAATTGGGAAGGCGGCTTACGCCGTAAACCATTGCAAATCCAATCGCGTAAAGCGCAAGCGTAACACTGTTTATGGTTCCGTATATTAAAATATCCATAATAGTATGATGTCTATGAGTATTTAAGGTAAAAACAAATGTGGGTTTTCTCCCGGTTTGCCTGAGAAAAGGGGTCCAGGATTCAAGGGTTCAAGGATTCAAGTGATGGTTCTCTAATTCACAAGATGAACCACCGAAGCTCAGGTTTCCGGTATCCGATTTTTAGTTTCTGGTTACTTGAACCCCTGAACCCTTGACTCCTCGAACCCTCCAATAATCATTTTCCTGTCTTCATCCACGGAGGCAGCAGTATGCTTCCCTTTGCTATGCTTTTGGGATAGACCACTACGCGCTTTTTATCCTGCCACTGCAGAATAGTTCCTACCGCGCCTTCCTTGGGATCTGTGGAAGGAATTACCTGGTGATTTTTAGGATCGAAACGGAGCCTTCCATAAACCCCCATGACATCGGTCTTTTCAAGTTCCGCTACCACTTTGTCGGAATCAAGGCTGCCGGCCCGTTCAATGGCATCCTTCAGAACATATACCGCCATGTAACTGCTGGATGATCCAAGACCCTCCGGCTCGATGCCCCACTTCTTGGCGTATGCGTTATAGAATTTCATGGTCCATGGAGTGGCATCGGAGGGCGCGTTGCCGGCATTGACAACGTTGCAGAGTGTATATTGGCCTTTACCGTCCGTGGCTTTCCAGAAGCCGGGCTGCTCCGCCGCAGCAAGAGTCGACCCGAACGGCAGCGCCGGGATTTTCATTTCATACCACTGTTTCAGCAAAATGGCGCTTTCAGGCATATCCATCCAGATATTGATAATCTGTGAGTTTGTCTGTTTGGCTTTGAGAAGTCCCATGGAAAAGTCCGATGCGCCTGTGGGATAAATCTCAACACCGGTAACATTCCAGCCTTTTTTAATAGCCACGTTCTTCATCGTTTCAGCAGCTCCGCGGGCATGGGAAACATCCTGGGCGATAATGAACAGGTTGTTGAATCCGTATTTTTCTTTCAGTTCGCTGAAATTGGCGAACATCTCTCCAACTAAATTTACTGCCTCTCCGTGTATTCTGAAGCAGTACTTGAATTTGTCATACTGTTCAGCAACCATGGCATGGTACTTCGGGGTCAGTACGCCTGTGGTGAGGATGGAAACTTTCTGGTATTTCGATAAAAGCGGCATGGCGGCAAGGGCTGCTTCGGAACGAACGGGGCCTCCCAGGATGAAATCGGCCTTTTTGTCCAGAATGAGTTTTTCCACCGCTAAAAGGGCATCACTTACAGGAACCCCAGGCTCCAGGTCGCGCGTGTCGATCACTTCAACCGCAAAAGGACGCTTTTCCCCTTTTACATTAACCCCGCCCTGGGCGTTAATCTCTTCAACCGCCAGCCTGAACCCTCTTTCCGCTGCCCATCCGTAAAGAAAGGCTGTTGAAAGCGGACATCCAAGGACAATCGGTTTTGCCGCGAAGGCCTGCCGGGCAGGCAGAACCATAAGAACTGCTGCCAGAAGAAGCACCAACATTTTGAAATATCTGAATTTCATTTTGGATCCTCCTTTTTTGAGTGAATCGGTTTTATCCTTAAAAAAATCAGGGGTTTTGTGTTTTATCAATGTTGTACGCCTTGATCTTCCGTCTGATCTGAGAAACAGAAATTTTCAGCAGGCGCGATGATTTTTCGAGGTTCCAGTGCGTTTTTACAAGCACCTCCTCAAGAAGCTCTTTTTCTTTGCTTTTCAGGGATTTGATTTCCATAATGGCTATCTTGTCCTGTCTCTGGTCAAATCATCTGACTTCTTTTTTCCATAACCAGATATAGCAACTACCATGCCATTTGATGATGAGGCGGAATTATATTTGGCAACTGGCCGGTAATAGGAAACTTATCCTGTTTAATATAATGAAACTGATTCAGTCTGAGGCCGTAAAAACAGAAAGATTCTTTCATTCCATGGAAAGATTCTTTCATCTGAAAAAAAAATACTTATCGTGAGATGTCCGGGAGGGATCTTGGTGCTGTAATACCGTATTTTCGAATCTTGCTGCGCAGGGTTGGAAGCGATATTTCGAGTTGACGGGCCGCTTCGGTCCGGTTCCAGTGAAGCGCCGC
>JAUPLM010000208.1 GCA_030836965.1 Thermodesulfobacteriota bacterium
AAGAATCCATTTTATATTACCACACCGATTTATTATGTGAACGCCAAACCCCATCTGGGGCATGCATATACGACAATTGTCGCAGATGTTGTTTGCCGGTATAAAAGGATGATTGATAAAGATACCTTTTTGCTGACCGGCACGGACGAACATGGAGACAAAGTCGTGCGTGCGGCAGAAAGGGAGAATTTAAGCCCGGGAGTATATTCTGATAAAATAAGCGGGCTTTTTAAAGAGCTGTTGCCTGAATTGAATATTGACTACAACGGGTTCATTCGCACGACCGATCCATCGCACATAGCTGTCGTTCAGCACATACTGAAAAAAATCAATGATTCCGGAGATATCTACTTTTCCGAATATGAAGGGCTGTACTGTTTCGGCTGTGAACGCTTCTACACCGAGAGAGAGCTTGTTGACGGTAAATGCCCCGATCATAAAACGGAACCGGAAGCAATAAGGGAGTCCAACTACTTTTTCCGGATGAGCCGTTACCAGGACTGGCTGATCGATCATATCAAAAATAACCCTGACTTCATCCGTCCCGAAAGATATAAAAATGAAGTCCTCTCCTTTTTAAAAGAGCCTCTGGAAGACTTATGCATCTCACGCCCCAGGACCCGTCTCGAATGGGGAATCCCGCTTCCGTTCGATAATAAATATGTAACGTATGTCTGGTTCGATGCCCTGCTCAATTATGTATCGGCCCTGGGTTACCCCGATGGCGGGCTTTTCAGCAGATACTGGCCTGCCGCTCAGCATATTGTCGCAAAGGATATTTTAAAACCTCACGGAATATACTGGCCCATAATGCTGAAGGCGGCCGGAATACCCGTATACAGGCATCTTAATGTTCACGGATACTGGAATGTGGATCAGAGCAAGATGTCGAAAAGTCTTGGAAATGTCATAGAGCCTCTTTCGCTTAAAAACAGATACGGCCTTGACGCTTTCAGATTTTTTCTTATGAGAGAGATGGTCTTCGGGCTTGATTCCGGTTTCAATGAAGAGGCGCTCGTATTACGTCTTAATTCGGATCTTGCCAATGATCTCGGAAATCTCTTCTCGCGGGTCATTACTATGGTTCATAAGTATTTCGGAGGAATTATACCGCAAACAGACCCTGAAGCCGAAAAAGAACTGGAGGGCGGTTTAAAGGCGCAGGCATTCGCGGTTGTTGATGAATACGAAAAAGCCATGGAAGGTTTCGCTTTTCACAAGGCTCTGATCTCTGTCTGGGAATTCATAAGCCTTATGAATAAATATGTCGATGTTACCGCGCCATGGGTGCTTGCAAAAAATAAGACAGGAAGGAAACAGCTCGAATTTGTCATACTGAATCTCCTTGAAGGGTTGAGAACAGTATCGGGCCTTATTTACCCGGTCATGCCGGAGACGGCAAAAACAATGCAGCATCATCTGGGACAAAATCCCGGCGATTCATTTTATGATCTGAAACAGCTCAAAACCTGGAACATTATCAAAGCCGGGACAAACATTCCCAAATCAATCTCTCTTTTCCCCCGTATCGACAGGAAAAAGGATGAATCTTCAATGCCTGAGAAAAAAGCGGGCGCTTTAACGCCCGAAATCAAACCGGAAATAACGATAGAACAGCTTGCCAAAATTGATTTAAGGGTTGCAACCATAACCGGCGCGGAATCGATTCCAGGGGCGAAGAAGATCCTCAAACTTGAAATCAATCTCGGAGAGACCAGGACGATTGTTGCAGGTATCGCCTCAAGCTATTCCCCCGAAGAGCTTGTAGGAAAACAGATAATCGTGGTTGCTAATCTGAAGCCCGCAAAGATAATGGGAATCATATCAAACGGGATGCTGCTGGCGGCAACTGATGAAAACGGCTGCACAGTTGCAACTCTGGACAGGAAAGTAATACCCGGCACACCCCTCAGCTGACTTTTATTAACCGATATGGAAAAAGAGTATAAATGTTACGGGATAATCCCGGTCCGCTTTGGCTCGACCCGCTTTCCCGGAAAGCCGCTCGCTGATATTTGCGGAAAACCGATGTTCCTTCATGTGTACGAACGCGCGATAAAGTGTACCAGGCTTACTAAGACTCTGGTTGCTACGGATGATGAGCGCATATTTTCAGCCGCAAAATCGCTCGGCGTACCGGCGGTAATGACACGAACGGATCACCCGAGCGGAACCGACCGCGTTCTGGAAGCCGCGCAATTATTGAATCTGCCCGATGATGCCATAATCGTGAATATACAGGGAGATGAGCCGCTTCTCGAGCCTGACATGCTGACGGAACTGGTCGGCCCTTTCGTATCGCCCGGTATTGAAGTGACCACTCTGGCAAGAAAGATCGGGCAAAACGAAGCGGCAAACACAAATCAGGTAAAGGTCGTTTTTTCCGGAACCGGAAAGGCCCTCTATTTTTCCCGCGCTCCTGTCCCTTTTTATCGTGACGGCCGGGAAGGCTCCTTTTTCGGACATATAGGACTTTATGCTTTCAGAATGAAGACCTTGATGCGATTTGTCTCCCTTGGGCCGAGCGGTCTTGAAACCGCGGAGAAGCTTGAGCAGTTGAGGCTGCTTGAAAATGATATTCCCGTGCACGTTGTCATTACCGCGCATAAAAGCATCGGAGTCGACTGCCCGGAGGATATAAACACGATATGTGAAATTCTTGGCAAAAGAAACAGAGAAACCATTTAATAACGAATTCAAAAGAAATATATTTTGATCATGATGAACTATTTCCTGAAACTTTTCGTAACGGAAACCGCAGAGAGAGAAGGCCGCGGTTTGTTTATTTTCCTTCTTAAGTCTCTTTTCGCCGGTATCATTCAATTCCTTTCCGCAAAGGTCTATTTCGGAAAAAATCCGGCCAATGTGCCGTGCCGCTCGATTATTTTTTTCCCCTGCTGGGAGAATGTTCTCTGCTGCGGCCTTGCCGGCATTGTCTCATTTAAAAAAGAGAAAAATGATGTTCCGAACACCGACCTTGCTCTCATGGAAGATATCATAGGTAAAATCGAAGCTCATTCCTTCGATCTTTGCATCAAAAATAATTCATCCGTCCATGATAACTATCTTTGCGGCGGAGAGATCCTCAGTTCCCTGCTTGAGAGCGTCAGGGAATTTAACAGGGACGAAGCGTTCTTTGAACTCTTTATCAGCGGCAAGCTTCAGAAAAAAATAAAGGTTCTTTCAGAACGGATAAACAGTATCACGGCTTCCGAATCGAATATTCTTTCAGTACAGATGGGACGTCTTGAGCCTTCAGCGGCTGAGATCATGTCAAACAGAATCGAAAATCTTAAGGATATTTCATGGCTATTCTCGAATGAAATAGGGCAGAATATCATAAAGATAAGGGAACTTCTCGGTCCATCCGGAAATAATCCTTCTTTTACCACCCTGACTTTATATAAAAAGATAAATGCGGTGCTAAACAGCATAGACCGCCTCGAGGTCAGAGGCCGTGATTCGGCCGGCATCTCCATGATCTTCGCCCTTGAGATTCCGGAATACGTCAAATTCGAAAAAATAATTGCCGGAGAGAACCTTGCCGGAAATTTAAAAGACCGCTCGGGCCGTGATATTCTCTTAAACGGCGGCATAACAAAAAGCAGCACAAAAGGAGCAGACGGAAAACCTCTTATCTCGCTTGCATTCGTTTATAAAATTGCCGCGGAAATAGGTCGTCTGGGGGACAATGTCGCTTTTCTGCGCAAGCAGATCAGGGATGACCGCATCCTTGGGATTCTTGCGACTTTTTCCTGCCGGTACAATACTGTTTCGTCTCACACACGCTGGGCTTCCGTCGGCGCCATAACCGAAGCGAACTGCCATCCCGTAGACGGAAGCGGTAAAGGTGAAAACGGCATCATTCATGTATGCTTAAACGGCGACATCGACAATTACGTCGAGCTTAAAAGGGAATATGAAAGCAGGGGCGGTTTCATTCACAGCGATGTCACGACAGACACAAAGATCATTCCGCTTCAGATTGAAAAATACTTAAACTCAGGATTCGGCATTGAAGAGTCTTTCCGGTTGGCCGTGAATGATTTTGATGGATCTCACGCGATATCGATGCACACGGATCTTGATCCCGGAAGAATTTATCTTGCCCAGCGGGGAAGCGGGCAGGCTGTTTTTATCGGCATTGGAAAAGATCACTACATGCCGGCTTCGGAAGTTTACGGGTTCGTGGAAGAAACTCCGTATTACCTGAAACTTGAAGGGGACAAGTCGAACGGAGAGAACAACATAAAGGCAGGCGGGCAGATTTATATGTTAAGCCAGGAATCCAAAGGCGGGGTTTCAGGGATAAAAGCGATGTACTATGACGGCACCCGCATTCCCATCGAAGAAAAAAATATAAAACATACCGGGATTACATCAAGGGATATAGATCGTCAGAATTATCCCCATTACTTTTTAAAAGAGATATCCGAATCTCCTTCTTCCGTTGAAAAGACCCTTCAAAACCGCTGGAAAGTGAGCGCGGACGGCGGCAGGCATTCTGTTTACCTCTCCGGGAGGGAGTGCCCCGAATCAATAAGAAAAGCTTTTAAGGGTAACGCTGTGAGGCGCATCCTCTTTACGGGCCAGGGAACCGCCGGGGTTGCGGCACTCGTATGCTCGGATATCCTCAACCATTACCTGAACGATCCTGCTGTTCATATCAGCGCTCATAAAGCCTCCGAACTGAGCGGATTCAGGCTCTGCCATGAGGATAATTCAAGCGGCATGTCCGACACTCTCGTTGTGGCTATCACCCAGTCGGGAACTACAACAGACACGAACCGCACCGTTGAGATGGTGAAAAAAAGAGGCGCTCATACCATTGCAATAGTGAACAGAAGGGACTCGGATATAACCTTCAAGGTTGACGGTGTGCTGTATACCAGCAGCGGACGCGATATCGAAATGTCCGTTGCCTCCACAAAGGCCTTTTACTGCCAGATTGTCGCGGGAGCGGTTCTCGGTCTTTTCATCGCCGGACTGACGGGGCGCCGGAATGAAGCTTTTATATCTGAGGAGATAAAAAGTCTTCTGGAAATACCTTCATTCATGAGAAAAATTCTTTTGATGAGGGAGAGAATCGAAGCATCCGCTCGAAGGCTTGCCGTTACAAAGACTTACTGGGCTGCGGTCGGAAGCGGCCCCAACAAGGCTTCGGCGGATGAAATAAGAATCAAGCTCAGTGAACTCTGTTACAAGACAATATCATCCGATTACGTGGAAGATAAAAAACATATTGATCTTTCATCGGAACCGCTCATTATTGTTTGCGCCGCAGGAACGAGAGGCAATGTAATAGGAGACATAATAAAGGATACGGCGATATTCAAAGCTCACAAAGCCTTACCGGTAGTCATAGCCGATGAGGGGGAAGAAAGATTTGCAGGGTATGCCGATGATGTTTTCCATGTGCCGGTTACGAGCCAGCACTTTGCCCCGGTCTTAAACACGCTTGCGGGGCATCTCTGGGGATATTACGCGGCTTTATCGATAAATGAAGGTTCAGGATTGATGTACCGGTTCAGGGAAGAGATCAGAAACACGGTTGACGACAGACTTGGAAAGGGTGTTGATATATACGAGCTGATTCTTGAAAAACCATTCAGAGAAATAATTGCCCGTTTCTACGGTGAATTTGCAAGAAAGAAGGCCGAAAAGCGATTCCCGTCGAGCATGGGCATTGACGCGGCATCTAATCTTATTCTTCTCTGCAAGTATCTTGCGGGAAAATTGCCGGCATCCGATTTTGAAATGGATTTCGGCATAAAGGGAACCGCCCTGAACATGGTCGATACCCTTTTAAAAGTCCTTGGCGAATCGATCAACCGGATGGCGAGGCCGATAGACGCGATAAAGCATCAGGCCAAAACCGTTACAGTAGGAACAAGCCGCATCAGCGAAAAGCTATACGGCATTCTGTTTGATTTTATATATGCCGCCGGCCTTAATCCTTCGCAGCTTATAAACAAAAATATAATCGTTTTAAAAAATCTTCAGGAAATCGTTTCAGGAATAAAAGGATCTATTCTGTACAGGATCAGCCGGCTGAGTGTTCTGGGAGAACTTACGGATGATACGGCAATCGAGGTCTTAAAAAAGGACGGTTCTTTGAAATCAATTCCTTCCAGAGTTGAAACGGACACGCGGCTTAAAGGAACCAAGAAAATCATCGTCCAGAGCGGGAACGTATATATCGGAAAAGGGAGAAAAGACGACCGGAGCATAATAATAATTCCGGCGATATCATCTTCCTCATTAAGTCCGAATACAATCGAGCACCTTCTTTTGCTTAACATTTCTTTCAGGGAAAATGTTCCTCTTGCCGCAAAGATAAAAGCCCTCGGAGGAAAGTACGATCACATAAAAAACATCGTTCAGGAAAACAGCGTGGCATGGGACGACAACTGTCTGGACAAGGTCGGAATGAAAGATCTTTTCGGAGTATCCGCTGAAAAAATCGCCGAACAGATAGTTTCGGGATTCGATGGTACCGCAAATATCTGACAACCTGTTTATTTCCCATGCATGACGGCTTCACATTGAATTTGAGATACATGCATTCAAACGGAGAAGAATCAGATGCAGGGAAAACCGATACATGACAATACGGAACACAGCTCAAAACAGCCTGATAATGAAGCCTCTTTAAGATTGCCGGGAAAAGCCCTTATTGATAGCGAAGAGGAGTATAAAGCACTTGTTGAAAACCTGAGCGCCGGCGTATACAGGAATACGGGAGGGCCGCACGGCCGGTTTATACAGGCAAATACCGCAATCGCAAAAATATTCGCTTATGCTTCCGTTGAAGAATTCATGAAAGTTTCCGTTTCGGATCTGTATTTGAACCCTGAAGATAGAAAGTGTTTTATTGAAGAGGTCACCCGGAACGGTTTTGTCAAAGGCAAAGAGCTTCAGCTTAAGAAAAAAGACGGAACGCCCATTTGGGGTTCCTGCACAGCGACCATAAAATATGACGAAAAGGGGAATATCAGATGGATTGACGGAATCATAGAAGATATCAGCGACCGGAAAAAAGCGGAAGAGATGCTTCAGCACACCAATGACATATTGAGCAACATTCTCTCCGCTTCACCTGTAGGCATAGGTCTTATCGAAAATGATTTAATAAGCTGGGCAAATCACGAAATGATTAAAATGTTCGGATTCAGGGACAAGGAAGCTTACACGAAAAAAAGCATAAAAATAATTTATGCGTCCGAAAGCGAGTATGAACGTGTGGCCGGTATAATCAACGGGAAAATCCGTAAAGGAGGAGACCTGGTCGATATTGAAGCTTCCTTCCGGCGCAATGACGGAACTACATTTACAGGTCACTTCAAATTAAGCAGCCCCGACTCTTTAAACAGTTCAAAAAAGGCGATCTTCACCATTCATGACATTTCGTGGAGGATAAAGTCCGAAAAGGAAAAGATGCAGAAGGAAAAATTGCAGGGCGTGCTCGAAATGGCCGGCGCGATCTGTCACGAGATGAATCAGCCGATGCAGACAATCTCCACCTATCTGGAAATGCTCTTGTCCGAAAACGCAAAAGAGTCCCGGCTGCATGATAAAATAGAAAAGATTACCTCTCAGATTGAAAGATTGAAGGCAATAACAAAAAAACTTTCGGGAATAACAAGGTATGAAACCCTCGACTACCCGAGCGGCATCAAAATAATCGATATCAACAAATCAAGCAGGAGCGTTTGAGCGTCATTTCCCGCAGGCTCTTTATGTCGTTCGCGGTGCTGCAATGTTACAGTTTTTTTTGAGAACGGATCAACGCAGCTCCGATGAAAGACTTGAAAAGGGGATGGGTTGCCATGGGACGCGACTTGAATTCCGGATGGAACTGGCATCCCAGAAACCACGGGTGGTCTTTTATCTCCACGATTTCCACAAGATCGCCGCTTGGTGATGTTCCGCTGACTAAAAGGCCTTTTGCTTCGAGGCTCTCTCTGAATTCGTTGTTGAATTCATACCTGTGCCTGTGCCGCTCTGAAATTTCTCCGGTATTGTAAGCGTTATAAGCCAGAGTTCCTTCCTTTAAATGGCACGGATATGCGCCAAGTCTCATTGTCCCGCCTTTTTCCGAAGAAACATCCCGCTTTTGAATCGTTTTGGTTTTTTCATCATACCAGGAGAGCATAAGATATATGACAGGAGAAGGGGTCTTCTCGTCAAATTCGGAGCTGTGCGCATCGGCCATTCCGGCCACATTGCGGGCATATTCAATAACCGCTATCTGCATTCCGAGGCATATTCCGAAGTAAGGAACTTTATTCTCCCTCGCATATCTTGCCGCGCATATTTTCCCCTCTATTCCGCGCGAACCGAATCCTCCCGGAACCAGTATTCCGTCGGCATCGGCAAGAATATTGCCGCAGTTCTTGCCGTCGATGCTCTCCGAATCAATAAAGGAAAGGCTCACACGGCAGTTATTTGAAAATCCGCCGTGATAAAGAGCTTCATTGAGGCTTTTATACGATTCTATGAGATTCGTGTATTTACCCACGACAGCGATCTTTACCGAATGAGTGGGATTTTTAATTCTTTCTACAAGATCTTCCCAGGCCCCAAGACGGGGCGCCCTTGTCCATATGTTGAGCAGCTCTATGATTTTATCATCCAGTCCCTCCTTGTGAAAATTGAGGGGAACTTCATAAATCGACGCGACATCTTTTGCGGTAATTACCGCATCAACTCCAACGTTACAAAAAAGAGCTATTTTACCTTTTATATCTTTTGACAGGTCCCTGTCCGCCCTGCAGAGAAGTATATCAGGCTGGATGCCTATGCTCCGCAGCTCCTTGACGCTGTGCTGCGTCGGCTTGGTTTTTACTTCTCCGGAGGTCGGTATGTATGGTACGAGCGTGAGATGGATATAAATAACATTCTCCTTCCCCGCATCGGTCTTGAATTGTCTTATGGCTTCCAGAAAGGGCAGGCTTTCAATATCTCCTACTGTTCCGCCTATCTCCACAATAACCACATCGACTCCGTCGGCCACCGTTCTGATGCTTCTTTTAATCTCCTCCGTGATATGGGGAATAACCTGCACTGTTCCCCCAAGGTAGTCCCCGCGCCGTTCCTTTGATATGACGGAATAGTATATTTTGCCTGTGGTAAAGTTATTGTCCATACCCATTCTGACGCTTGTGAAGCGTTCGTAGTGGCCGAGATCAAGATCTGTTTCAGCGCCGTCATCGGTGACAAAAACTTCTCCGTGCTGGAAAGGGTTCATTGTGCCGGGGTCCACGTTGATGTACGGGTCGAGTTTCTGTATGGTTACCGAAAGACCGCGGCTTTCCAGAAGCGCTCCTATGGATGCAGAAGCAAGCCCTTTGCCGAGAGATGAAAGCACTCCGCCCGTCACAAAAATATATTTCGTTTCATTACCCATATTCAGCGCCTCTTAAATCTTATAGTTTCTTGTTATGAAATTGTAACTGTTCAGGAGCCGGAAGTCAGGAGTCAGAATTCAGAATAGAAGGAGGACTTTTTTATTCCGGCTTCTTTCACATAAATCCTATAGCGCCTCTTCCGAAAAGAGCGCGGCATTTCCCAGCTCTTCTTCAATCCTCATCAGCTGGTTGTATTTCGCCACCCTGTCGCTCCTCGACATTGATCCTGTTTTAATCTGGCCGCCGTTTATGCCGACAACCAGATCGGCGATAAATGAATCTTCGGTTTCACCCGACCTGTGGGATATTACTGTTGTATAACCAGCCTGCTTGGCCATTTCGATTGTATCAAGGGTCTCCGTAACAGTTCCTATCTGGTTCAGCTTTATAAGAATTGAGTTCGCAATGCCTTTTTCAATTCCTTTTGCAAAGATTGCAGGATTTGTAACGAATATATCGTCGCCCACAAGCTGCACGCTTCCCTCAAGGCGCTGCGTCATTGTTTTCCAGCCTTTCCAGTCCTGTTCGGCAAGCCCGTCCTCAACGGAGAGTATCGGGTATTTATTTATCAGTTTTTCATAGTAATCTATCATCTGTTCCGATGTAAAATGTTTTCCTTCGGAAGCAAGATTATATTTCCCTTTCTGATAAAACTCGCTTGCCGCAGCATCGAGTCCGATTCCGATATCTCTTCCGGGTTTGTATCCCGCCGATTCAATGGCAAGCATGATATTTTTGATAGCTTCTTCGTTTGATTTAAGATCCGGCGCGAACCCGCCCTCATCCCCCACGCCTGTATTAAGGCCTTTACCCTTAAGAATCTTTTTCAGAGAGTGAAAAGTTTCGGCTCCCATCCGGACTGCTTCAGCCATGCTTTTTGCCCCGACGGGAATTATCATGAATTCCTGTATATCCAGATTGTTTGAGGCGTGGGCGCCCCCGTTTATTATGTTCATCATGGGGACGGGAAGATATCTTGCATTTATTCCGCCGATATAGCGGTATAGCGGCAGGCCGAATGCGGTCGAGGCGGCCCTTGCGGCAGCCATTGAAACGCCGAGGATTGCGTTTGCCCCGAATTTTGACTTGTTCGGAGTTCCGTCAAGCTTGATCATGCGCCTGTCAAGCGCTGACTGATCCGCAGCATCCATACCCTTTATCGCCGGAGCGATTTTGGCAAGCACATTATTAACGGCTCCGGCAACACCTTTGCCGCCGAATCTCTTTGCCTTGATATCGCGAAGTTCAAGAGCTTCGCGGGTCCCGGTTGAAGCCCCGGAAGGAACAGCCGCGCGTCCCATAGCTCCGCAGGAAACAATCACATCCACCTCAACGGTAGGATTCCCCCTCGAATCGAGAATTTCCCTTGCTTTTACTTCTATAATCTCTGTCATGGCACCCTCCCTGGCTTCTTCTGTTATATTTTTATGAATTCCGTTAAAATATGGTTACTTGACAAATTGTTAAAAAATGTTACTCTGATTGCGTCAATATGTCAAGACGCAGACTTAAGATAACTTTTTAATATTTATCGTATAAAAAGTGATTTTTTACCATTTGAAATTTATATCATATTAATTGCCATGGAAAGTACAGATCTTTATTCGGATGCCCATCTTACCGTTGCAGCAATCAGGATTCTTGAACGCCGCAATTCGGTTCCTCCTTCCATAGAGGATGTCTGCAATTTTCTCTCTTTTTCACTTGAACAGGGAAACTTCATCTGCAGAAAACTCGGCGGAATTGAAGCGATTGAAATTGTCGAAGGCGCATTCGGAACCAGACTCTTTATAAAAAACCATCTTGCGCTGGAAGAAATTCCGAAGGGCATGAAAACAAGCGGCATGGATGAAGAACTGAAGAAATTTCAGGATTCCAGAAAAGAGTTCACAAAAAAGATTGAATCTATTCAGGCGCAGCAGGCCGAAAAGAAAAAAAATCTTTTTGCCGACCTCGAAAATCAGCTTAAAAAGCATCTCGATAAAAAAAGCGGACCGGACCGGGAACTTTGAATAAGATGATGTACAAAGATCCCAGACCGAGTTCTTTGCATAGCATGCCCTTTGAGGCTGGCATAGATAGCCGGCTTTGCTTTTTTGCAAGAAATTGTTATGAAACGTAACAACGCCCCCTGATTGTCAACAAATAGACACAGGCAGAGACGAAATAACGACTTCGTGGGCATATACCCATTGGGGCTGTTCAGGTCTAATGGGAGTGGATTTGCTGCCGTTGGCAAAGTCTTAATCCAATCTTGCCAAACGGCAAAACCGGCTACCTATGTCAGCCTCTCAATCAGAAGTTATGCGAAGGTTTCGAACTGTGGAGATTAAAAACTGATGGTATATCTGATAACCGGAGGATGCGGTTTTATCGGCTCACACGTGGCCGAGTCGCTTGTATCGGGAGGAAACAGGGTCAGGATTTATGACAATCTTTCCTCCGGTTATGAAAAGAACATTTCCGCCATAAAGAAGAAAGCCGAATTTATCAAAGCGGATGTCCGGGATCTTTCAGCTCTGACATCAGCCATGTCCGGAGTCGACTATGTTTTTCACGGAGCAGCCCTCGTATCCGTTTTTGATTCGGTAAATCTTCCGCGTGATAATCATGATATCAACATAACAGGAACGTTAAACGTTCTTACCGCGGCGCGTGATAAGTGTGTAAAAAGGGTGGTCTTTGCAAGCAGCGCCGCCGTTTACGGAAACAATCCGGAACTGCCCAAACGCGAAGATATGAGACCGGAACCCGAATCTCCCTACGGTCTCGCCAAGGTTGCCGCGGAGCATTATCTCTCTGTTTTTGCGAAACTGTACGGCCTCGAAACAGTCGGGCTCAGGTTCTTCAACGCATACGGCCCCCGCCAGGATCCTGGTTCCCTCTACTCGGGAGTCATCTCAAAGTTTGTCAAAGCAATGACGGACGGCAAAAATCCCGCCGTGTTCGGAGACGGCAGGCAGACCAGGGATTTTGTATTTGTGGATGATGTCGTGCAGGCTTCTGTCCTTGCCATGCATTCGACAGGCATAGGGAAGGGAGATGTTTTCAACATAGGTTCAGGCTTTCAGACATCCCTTCTCGATCTGCTCGAGGTTCTTAAAGAGCTTTCCGGAAAAACATTTGAAATCGAATTTCATGAACCGCGCGCCGGGGACCTGAAACATTCCAGCGCCGATATATCGCTTGCGAAACAAAAGCTTCTGTTTTCTCCGAGATACGATATC
>JAUPLM010000209.1 GCA_030836965.1 Thermodesulfobacteriota bacterium
AAATCAGGATTCACAATTTCCGGGGAACATACCGGAAAATACCTTCGTGCAGATCTTATGGGCTTTTATTTCCGGTCCTTTTTTTCTCATGCTTATTAACCGCGCATATAATACCTGGAGCGGTTGGTTTAATCCGCATTCCGCCGAACAAAGCAGGCATGGTTAATGAGGTTCCGGCGCCTTTGTGTGAATCAGCGTAATACGAACAGATAAATAGTCTTTACTGTCTAACCCGCTTCAGGCGGGACATAGTTTTCCGCTGGGACTTTCAAATGTTAAAAATCTTTCAATTGTTTTTTAAAATGCAATGAGCAAGTTTATAAGAAGTACGGACAGCGAATGGTTCAGGCATCGTTTATCGGGGGTTATGTATTTTGTTACCGCTGCATTCGTTGTTATTTTTCTGCGTTTATTCTATCTTCAGGTTATCGAGGGAGAGGAATTCAGGCGGCTTTCAGAAAATAACTGCATACGCCTGCAGAGCGTGGAATATCCGAGAGGGCTGATTTTCGATCGGAACGGGATTTTGCTCGTTGATAACCGGCCGTCGTTTAATCTCAGCATAGTATTAAATGATGCAAAGCCGGTGGAATCGACAATAGCAAAGCTCTCTCAATATATTAATGTGCCTGCCGAAGAATTGAGATCAAAAGCCGACAACATAAAAGGCATATCTTCCTACAGGCCGGTTTTACTGAAACAGGATATCGGAAGAGACGCCCTCGCCGCTGTTGAGGCCCATAAGTATGATCTTCCAGGGGTTTCGGTTGATGTTCAGCCTAAAAGGTATTATCTGTATCGGAACACAGCAGCCCACCTCATAGGTTACTTAAGCGAAATTAATTCCGGTGAATTGAAAGATGAAAAATATATAAGAAACAAACCGGGTGATTTTATCGGCAAATCCGGGATTGAAAAATCATTTGAAAAATATCTTGTGGGGAAGCGTGGCGGACGGCAGGTTGAAGTGAATGTTTCCGGTCAGGTAGTCAGAGTTCTTGAAAATATTGATGCTGAAGCAGGAAACAATATGTATCTGACAATTGATCAGCGTCTTCAAAAAAAAGCCGAAGAACTGCTGGAGGGAAAAGCAGGCGCTGTTGTTGCAATTGAACCTTCTTCCGGCCAGATTTTAGCCATGTCCAGCCGGCCTTCTTTTGACCCTAATGAATTTGTATGCGGCCTGACGCATGACGAATGGAAAAATCTTATATCGCAGCCTAACAGGCCGATGGAAAATAAGGCCCTTAAAGGAGAGTATCCTCCTGCCTCTACATATAAAATTGTGACCGCAATTGCAGCTCTGGAAGAAAAGGTCATAGATGTAAACACTTCATTTTATTGCCCCGGTTATATGAGATACGGTAACCGGGAATTCAGGTGCTGGAAAAAGGGAGGGCATGGCTCGGTTAGTGTAGTCAGGGCGCTGGCCGAATCCTGTGATGTCTTCTTTTATAATGTAGGGCAGAGGCTTGATATAGACAAGCTCGCATGGTATGCGAAAGCCTGCGGTCTTGGTGCTCCGACCGGCATCGGATTGGAGCATGAGGGCGCAGGTTTGATACCGTCGGCAATATGGAAGAAGAAGCGTTTCGGGTCCGCCTGGAGCAGCGGAGAGACTCTTTCTGCGGTTATCGGGCAGGGCTATAATCTGACTACCCCCATTCAGATGCTTGTATTGACAGCCTCTATAGCGAACGGAGGAAAAAGAATCAGGCCGACCGTCATGAAGAAAATCGAGACGCCTGAAGGCCGGCTCATTACCGAAAGCAAATCTGAAATACTTGGGGATCTTCCTGTAAGCCGAAACACGATTGATATTATAAGTAAAGGTTTGTGGGAAGTAGTTAATAAGAATTACGGCACAGCGTGGATCGCCAGGCCCGGCGGAGGAATTGAAGTGTCCGGTAAAACAGGGACAGCGCAGGTTGTTGGAAGAAAGGAAGGGGATGATGAAGGGAAAAGAGCGCCTCAGCATTTAAGACCTCACGCATGGTTTGTCTCTTACGCTCCTTCCTCCGATCCTAAAATTGCCATATCTGTAATTATTGAACACGGTGAACACGGATCGAGTGCTGCTGCGCCTATAGCCAGGGAACTCATAAAATGCTATTTGAATCCGGAAAGCGAAAACGGCGATAATGCCGGTGTAGCTGCAGATGATAAAATTGTTTATGATGAATACTGATGGCTTTGGTTTTTTTTCAAGATAGCTGCCCGGGTGGATAGGCTTTAGGTTGATAGACTGTAGTCTGTTAGCTAAAAACCTACAGCCTAAAAAGCTACAGTCTAACCGCTTACAGTCTAAACAAACCGAGTAGTTACTTTTAAAGACGGCAAAAAAAACAGGAACGCTGAATACAATATGATAGACCGCAGACTTATCCAGAATTTTGACTGGGGATTACTTGGCCTGACATTAGTTCTTTCGTTTATGGGTATTATGACGCTCTACAGCGCTGTTACTGCCGGAAAATCAACCGTGCAGGACGCTCTCTATCTGAAGCAAATCGTCTGGTACTGTGCGGGCTTCGGGGTTATGATTATTTCTTTTCTGTTTAATTACAAAGCTTTGGACCGATGGGCTCTTGTAATATACGGATTCTGCATTTTACTTCTGGTGATGGTCCTGTTTTTCGGGAAATATGTCGGGGGATCAAGGCGCTGGCTGATGGTTGGCCCTTTTTCATTTCAGCCGTCCGAGTTCGCAAAGATAGCTGTCATCATTGCGCTTGCCCGGTATTATTCAAAAACGGCAAACATTAAAGGATTGCCTTTGAGCGGTTTGTTAACTCCGTTTTTATTAAGTATCCTGCCTTTTGTATTGATTATGCTGCAGCCGGACCTGGGTACGGCCATGCTTATTTTTCTCATAGCGGCATCAATGTCGGTGTTTATAAAAATTGAAAGAAAAGCATTCATTTATCTCATATCAACCGGTGTGATTGTCATTCCGTTGGTCTGGTTTTTGCTCAAAGATTACCAGAAGCAAAGAATATTGACATTCATAAATCCCGAACACGATCCTCTTGGTGCAGGATATCATATTATACAGTCGAAAATTGCTATCGGTTCCGGTATGATCTCCGGCAAAGGGTTTCTTAAAGGCACTCAAAGCGCTCTTTCTTTTCTGCCGGAACAGCATACGGATTTTATTTTTTCAGTTCTTGCCGAGGAGTGGGGTTTTATCGGTTCGCTGGTTCTGATTCTTGTTTTTTTTATGCTGATAACCTGGAGCCTTAAGATAACGCACGGATGCAGGGACCCTTTCGGTACCATCTTGTCTTTCGGCATATCGGTAATGCTGTCGTGGCAGGTTGTTGTCAATACCGGAATGGCTATGGGTTTGATGCCTGTTGTAGGCGTCACTCTTCCGTTTATAAGTTACGGGGGATCTTCGATTATTACGACTCTTGCAAGCATCGGCATTCTTCTCAATATAAGCATGAGAAGATTCATGTTCGAATAATATGTATTTTATGAAGCCGTCATATTGGCTAAAATTAAAGGGTAAATATGCTTAACCAGGTGTTTTTATAAAGTATAAAATATTTGTAAAAAACCTTTGACAAGTTGCTGATACTGGTGTTATAGACCGCCAGATTTTACCCATCATTATTATAATGTTGCATCTAATTTCTGCGATGGAGGGTTTTATATGATTAATGTTGATAAATCTGTTTTTATACAGATAATCAATTTTCTCTTCCTTATCTGGGCTATGAATGTCGTCCTCTATAAACCAATCCGTAAAATTCTTTTACAAAGAAAAGAAAAAATAGCCGGCCTCGAGCAGAGTATTGAGAATTTCGAAAAAAATTCAAAAGAAAAAGAAGAGGCTTACGCTTCCGGAATCAAAGAAGCCAGAGTAAAAGGACAGAAAGAAAAAGAAACCCTTTTACTCTCTGCTCAGAACGAAGAAAAACAATTAATTGAAAAAATAAACAAAAAAGCCCAGGAAGATCTTGTGCAGATGCGTAATAAAATTACAAAGGATGCCGAAAACGTAAGGGTTTCTCTGCAAAAGGAAGTTGATACATTTGCCGCAGCCATCGGCCAAAAAATTCTGGGGAGGGTTATTTAATGAAGATGCCTTTTGTCAGACTGAAGCGTTGCGCAGCTATTATGATTTTTGTGTCGGCCCTGTCGCTGTTTTTTGCAGGGGCTGTTTTTTGTTCATCAGGGGGAGAAAGCGGGCCTAAAGGCTGGGTGGCAACCGACACATACCGAGTTATGAATTTCGTTGTTCTGGCAGTAGGTCTTTTTTTACTCTTACGGAAACCCGCTTCCGGAGCTCTTGCTGATCGCATTAATGGAATAAAGGAGGAGTTGAGGGCGCTGGAATCGAAGAAAACGGATGCTGAAAAAAAGCTTGCACAATACAATGAAAAGCTCGCTCTCCTTAATAAAGATGCCGAAAAGATTATTGCCGAACAAATAAAACAGGGGAATGAGGCAAAGAACAGAATAGTTGAAGCTGCCGGATCCGCTGCCTTGAAACTTGAAGAACAGGCCCGCCGGAATATTGAGCATGAGTTCAAACAGGCAAGACTGAAGCTTCAGGAAGAGGTGGTAGGAAAAGCCCTTATAAAGGCTGAAGAGATTATAAAGAGTAAAATAACCGGAAAAGATCAGGAGCAACTGGTAAGTGAATATTTAGCGAAGGTGGTGGCATAGTGAAAAATTTAGCTATATCAAGGCGTTATGCTAAGGCGCTTCTGCTTATCGGTAAAGAGGACGGAAATGCCGAAGTCTACAGGAAGGAGCTGGATCAATTGGCAGGTTTGGTTACTAAAGAGAAAAGCCTTGAACAGGCGCTGACAAATCCGCTTTATAACGCTGCAGCACGTAAAAAAGTATTACAGCTGGTAATTGAAAAGTTGAGCCTTTCAAAAGCAACCAGATCTTTCCTTTTCCTGTTATTCGATAAGGGTCGAATAGGGTTTCTTGTTACTATCAACGAATTTTATC
>JAUPLM010000210.1 GCA_030836965.1 Thermodesulfobacteriota bacterium
GATACCTCCGGTTAATTTACTCATCTCCTGGGAAACCATTTCCTGTGATTTGGACAGAGCATCATTTACGGCAGCGAGAATAAGATCCTGAAGCATTTCAACATCGTTCGGATCAACAACCTCTTTTTCTATCTTTATGGAAACAATCTGCTGTTTACCGTTTGCCTGAACTTTAATCATGCCCCCTCCGGAAGTCGCTTCAATTGTTCTTAAAGCCAGCTCTTCCTGCAACTTGACCATGCCGGCCTGGAGCTTCTGGGCCTGCTTCATCATATTCCCGATTCCCTTCATAAGAATTCCTCCTATAAAATCTTTGCGTCATGCACCCTGCCGTGAAAAATTTCAACGGCATCGGTGATAAGCGGATTATTCAGCGCTTCATTTATCAATTGGTTCGATTCGGTTTTTTTGGGATGGAGGCCATCATCAGTCTTTTTTTTCTCTTCAAGAACAATTTCGATATCTTTCCCAAAAAACTCCCGGCAGACTTTTTTTAAAATCTCCATGTTCTTACTGTTTTTAATTCTGCTTAAATTAAATCCATTCCCATCAACTTCTATCTCAAGTCTGTTCCCGACAATTGTCCTTATTGAACATTTTGTCATATTTGCAGCTAGTGAAGGATGTTTTTCGGATATAACTTCAAACAGCCTTTCCCATATTGCTATAAAATCATTGCTTTTTTCAGAGGCATTTGCCGTTTGAGACGCTTTGGCGCCAGCCTCATATCCTCGTTTTTCATACAGGTCAACAGCCTTTTCAGATATCCCGGATTTTGAATATCCATTATCACTACTTCCGTAAGCTTTTTCTGTTTCAGAAATTGTATTCCTTCGTTCCGGGGGAAGCTTTTGTCTGAGCCCGTCGATTTTCTCTATAAGAAGATCGATCGGCAATGCTGGCTTAATCTGAAACATGCTGAAAAAGACCATTTCGAGGGCGAGTTTAGGATTAGGGGAAAATCTCACCGCCGGTTCTTCCCTGTAAAGAAGATCAAAAATCTGATTTAATAAAGTTGCCGGAACATCCTTTATCTGTTCTTTCATCAGATCTATTTCATGAGAAGGTAGATTAATGAGCTTATTTAGATTCTTATCCATTTTCACTACAAGAAGATTTCTGAAATGCTCCAAAATATCAGAATATAGCTCTTTAATATTATGGCCGTTTTCATAAAGATCATCAAGGGAGTCGAGAAGTACATTCATATCCGATTTCAGGATCGCTTCGGAAATCCTGAAAATTATTCTTCTGTCAACGATACCAAGAATATTACGCAGATTTTCGTCGGTGGCCGGACCGTCGGAACTGCTCAAAACAAGATCAAGAAGGCTTAACGCATCCCTCATGCTGCCTCCGGCCGCCCGTGCAATCAACAGCAGGTTCTCCTCTGAAATTGCAACGCCTTCTTTTCCGCAAATAGAGGCCATCTGCCCCGTAATAGAATCAATGCTGATTCTTTTAAAATCATGCCTCTGGCATCTTGATAAGATCGTTACCGGAATCTTATGAGGTTCTGTTGTTGCGAAGACAAACATGACATGAGAGGGAGGCTCCTCAAGGGTCTTTAAAAGAGCATTAAAAGCGGGCGTGCTGAGCATGTGAACTTCATCTATTATATAGATCTTATATTTACTGTATGCGGGTTTGTATTTAACATTATCCCTGAGATCCCTGACATTCTCAACCCCGTTATTTGACGCTCCGTCTATTTCAAGAACATCCACTGAATTACCCGAAGTAATCTCGGTGCATGACCTGCATATATTGCATGGAGACGGCGTTGGGCCATTAATGCAATTCATTGCCTTTGCAAGTATGCGGGCAACCGTCGTTTTCCCTGTACCTCTGGGGCCCGAAAAAAGGACTGCATGCGCAACCCGGCCGGCCAGTATTGCGTTGGTTAGGGTCCGTGTAACATGCTCCTGACCTGTAACAGCGTCAAAAGTCTGAGGGCGATACTTGCGGGCAAAAACAAGATAGGACATGATAAAATTTTCCTGTACTGACCATTGTTTTGAGAGTTTTGACCAACTTATATATTATGTCTCATCGGGGATTTGAAAACCGGAAATCTTTTGTTGGCGGAGAGAGAGGGATTTGAACCCTCGGTGCCGCTTTTGGCAGCACACACGATTTCCAGTCGTGCTCCTTCAGCCGCTCGGACATCTCTCCTGAAACAAATCGAACCGGAATATATGCCGGTTCTCAACCTTTGATGAATGCGTATAAAGCCGGTCAATCCTGACAGTTTCGCAAAAAAGTCGGATACGACTTTTTACATATCCATCAACTTACAGCAATCCAATATCATTTAATGGCGGAGAGGGTGGGATTTGAACCCACGATCCCGTTTTTGACAGGATACCGCTTTTCGAGAGCGGGGCCTTCAGCCGCTCGGCCACCTCTCCTAAAACCCTAAGTATGTAAAACGGAGGTTCCAATATAACGTTTGGATATAAGCTGTCAATGGTGTTCTTTATATTCTTTTTGGCATATATACAACGCATTTTTTAGTAAGTAAGAGATTATTTCCTGCGATCTTCTACCTTTCAATGGGGTGCTGAAAAAAATTCCGTTTACCGGGATTACAGTTATTTTTGAACACCGTATCCATGGATATGATTTATCAAACAAACTTTTTTAAACACATCTTTTAACTTGAACTGTCACATTCTTTCTAGTATCAGTTCCCATCAATTTTTATCAGATAAGGAAGGAAATACAGTCATGGCTGAAGTTATACCTTTTAACGGGATTCTTTATAACCCGAATATAATATCCGATATGGCGGATGTCGCGACACCGCCATATGATGTAATCTCTAAAGACGAGCAGCTCAATTTTCATGTGAAGCATCCGCAAAATATAATCCGTCTTATACTCGGAAATGAAACAGATAATGACGATGAAAAGAACAACCGTTATACCAGGGCGGCTGATTTTTTTAACGAGTGGATTTCGGAAGGAATTTTAATCCGGGATAAAACTCCCGCTTTTTACATTACATCCGTTGAGTTCACTGTTGACGGTATATCAATAAAACGTTTCGGCCTTATAGCGCTGGTAAGGCTTGAGCCTTTCGAAAAAGGGGTTATTCTGCCTCACGAAAAAACGTATTCGAAAGTAAAGTCTGAACGGCTTCAGTTGATGAAAGCATGCCATGCCAATTTCAGCCCAGTTTTCTCCCTCTATTCTGGCAAATCGGATGGCCTGAACATTATAGAAAAGGATATTTTTTTACAACCCCCCGATTCGGATTTCACAGACGACAAAGGCCACAGGCACAGACTCTGGAAAATAACCGACACGGTTATTACAAAAAACATTTCGGCTTCTTTCACAGATAAAATCCTCTATATTGCTGACGGACACCACAGATATGAAACGGCACTGAACTACAGGGAATGGGTATCAAAGAATAACCCCCGGTTTTCACCGGATCATCCGTCAAATTTTATAATGATGTATCTTTGCAGCATGGAAGATCCGGGACTGATTATTCTACCGGCCCATCGCCTGCTGAGTCACGTCAAAAATTCGAATCTTTCGGATTTTATACATAAAGCTTCGGAGTACTTTGATATCGCAACGGTTGAACCCGGTAAAAATGATCCCGAAAAAGCACAATCTTTATTTATTTCATCTCTAAGGTCTGAAGGAGCGACAAATAAAATCGGGGTGTTGCTGAAAAACAGCGATGCTTACTACGTGCTGTCGCTCAAGGCCGGCATCATGCGGAAAAAATACGGAAACGAAATTCCTGAATCATTAATGAATCTTGACGTCACCGTACTAACGAAGCTCATCCTCATGGATATCCTCGGTATAGATCAGAGAGATTTTGACAATGAAAAATTTATCGGCTACTCAAGCTCCGACAAAGAAGCAATGGGAAATATATCATCGGGCAGGTATGATATTGCTTTCATTCTAAATCCCACAAAAATTGAGCAGGTCCGGAAAATTGCAGGCGAAGGATTAATAATGCCGAGAAAATCGACATATTTTTATCCCAAGGTTATATCAGGCCAGGTTTTAAACAAACTGTCATGAGGCTATGGATTAAACATCCCGCCGACCTCATCTGAGTAACAACCATCATCTCGATAGATAACAAGCGGGGAAGCAATAGTTGCGCCTGGACGCCCTCCTTTTACGCCTTCAACAATTACAAGTTTTGATTCGGAATTCTTTTTTGAATAAATAAACCTGAAATACTTCGGTTCAATTCCGGATAATCGCATATGCGTAATTAAATCGGCAGTACGTTCAGAAGGATAAATCATAATGAATTTTCCTGAAACCCGCAATAACCTCCGCGCTGTTTCAAAAATATCGGGAAGGGTAATATTTATTTCGTGTCTTGCAAGCGCCCGCTGCTTGTCAGGATTAATTCTTCCTGATTTTGCTTTCCGGTATGGAGGATTACATACTACAATATCGGCCGGCCCTGAAACCGCGCTCTTTTTCAAACCTTTCACATCTGCACAGATAATTTCAATTCTATCTTCCATCTTATTATTCTTCACATTAAGAGCAGCAAGAACCGATAAACTATTCTGAATCTCGATTCCAAATATTTTAATTTCAGGATTCCTGTACGCAAGCATGAGGGCAATAATGCCGCATCCTGTTCCAATATCTATAACCTTGTCACCCTGATGGGCATAAACATGAGAGGCGAGAAGTATAGCATCAATTGAAAAACGGTATCCTGTTTTATTTTGCTTAATCAGAATATTATGGTTAAAAAAAGCGTCGGACGTCAGCGATTCCATAATCAAACAGATCCTATCTTGAATTTAATATCACAAACGAGTTCTTTTCCGAGCGCTTCATTCAATTTTCTTATAATGTCCTTTCTGTGATATTGAAGCTCCTGTATCCAGACGGAACTGACGACATTCACAAGCAGTATTTTCCCTTTGAACCCTGCCGGGCTGGCGTTTTTTGCAACTGCCGCTCCAACGACTTCATCCCAAAGACTGAAAATGCCGGTAAGTTCCAGATCCGGGTCCTTACGAAACGCGCCTAAAACATCATAAAGTATATTTCCTATGTGTTTAAAGTCATCAGTGTTTTTTTTTACCCCATCCATAATAATGCCTTATCTGAATAACATAGCATGCACAAAACAGGCCCGGCTTCCCCTGCAACCAAACCACCTCTTATTTTACTTGACTTGAACTGATGCCTAAAGATATAAAATTAATTATGTAAATCAGTCTTTTAACATTTTGCGTAATTCCTTATCAACAGGAAAGATTATCTCTTGCCGGAAATTTTTATTGTTAATCCGGAAACTGTTAATTACTGTCATATATGGATCTTAAACAGACAATTGAAAAACTTATAAAACTAAGGATTAATAACAATGAGCTGGGACTGGGAAAAACTTAAGGAACAGCAGCAGGGCAAAAGAGGTGTTCCTCCTCAATTCGAAAATATTATTAATAAATTTTCCAAGTTTAATCTTCCGGGGCTCCCGCTGACAATACTCGTTTTCTTCGCTTTGTTTGTTGTTTCGTCAATGATTTATACTGTTGGAGTGGATGAGGTAGGTGTGGTTCAAAGATTTGGACAATATGTACGAGCCGGTCAGCCTGGCCTGAATTTCAAAATGCCGACAGGGATAGAAAAAGTCACAAAGGTTAAAGTGAGGCGGGTATACAAGCAGGAATTTGGTTTCAGCTCGGTGAGAACCGGAGAAAAACAGCGTTTTTCAACTGATGAAGGCAGTGAAAGCGTATCTCTGATGCTTACCGGTGACCTGAACGTTGCTCTGGTACCGTGGATCGTTCATTACAGAATCAATGATCCGTATAATTATTTATTTAAAATCAGAGATGTTAATGTTTTGCTTTCCGACATGTCCGAAGCGGCGATGAGGCTTGTTATAGGCGACAGAAGTATCAATGAAGTCATAAGCAAACGCGGAGAAATCGCGGATGAAGCCAAACGCGTTCTCCAGGTCGAACTCGACAAATCCGAAGCCGGAATAAGTATTGTAACGATAGAAATGGAAAAAACAAATGTGCCTGAACCTGTTCAGCCGTCATTTAATGAAGTTAACCAGGCAGGCCAGGAAAAAGAAAAATTAATTTATCAGGCAAGGGAGGCATATAACAAGTCAATACCTGAAGCAAAAGGAGAAGCTGAAAGAACGATTAAGGTAGCGGAAGGATATGCTTTAGACAGGGTAAACCGCGCCAGAGGCGATGCTTCAAGATTCATTTCCCTTTACAACGAATATGTCAAGGCAAAGGATGTTACCAAAAGAAGAATGTATCTTGAAATGCTAAAAGAGCTTCTCCCGAAAATCGGAAATAAATATATAATAGATGCCAACCAGAAGAATCTCCTGCCTTTTCTAAATCTTGAAAAAAATACAGGTGCCTTAAAAAATGAAAAATAAAAGTTTTATTCTGATAGGATGCATTATCGTAATTATACTTACAGTCGGCTCAGCTTTTATTGTCGATGAAACAGAACAGGTGGTAATTACACAATTTGGGAGAGTCATAGGAACTCCTAAAAAAGAACCGGGGCTTTATTTTAAAATCCCCGTTATACAGGTAGCCAATTATTTTCCTAAAAACCTACTGCAATGGGACGGCAATCCCGGCCAGATACCCACTCTTGATAAGACATACATCTGGGTTGATACATTCGCCAGATGGAGAATAACGGATCCTGTGAAGTTTTTTCAGACTGTCAACAACACGGTCAGCGCTCTCGGACGGCTTGATGACATAATAGATCCGGCAGTCAGAAACTTCGTTACATCCTACAGGCTTATAGAAACAGTCAGAAAGAGCAACAGAGAGCTAGACACCTTTGAAATCGGACTGGAAAATATAAAAAAAGACGGACAACCCTCTTTGAGTATCTCGGCCGGCAGAGAACTTATCATGAAAAGTATTCTCGAACAGGCGCAACCCAAACTTGCACAATTCGGCATCGAACTTGTTGATGTCAAAATCAAGCGTATCAACTATGTGAAAGAGGTGAGAGAATCGGTATATGGCAGGATGATTGCCGAGCGAAAACAGATAGCTGAAAAATTCCGTTCTGAAGGACATGGAGAAGCCCAAAAGATAACCGGAGAAAAAGAACGTGATTTGAAACGAATAACTTCTGAAGCATACAGAAAAGCCCAGGAGATAAAAGGAAAAGCGGATGCAGAAGCCACAAAAATATATGCGCAGGCATTCGGAGCAGACCCGTCTTTCTATTCATTCACTAAAACACTTGAACTATATAATGAATCGCTTGACAAAGACAGTTCTCTTGTCTTGTCGACAGATTCAGAGTTGTTCAAATATCTTAAAGGATATTCAAAATAAAAAAGCACCGGCACAAAAGTCGCAGGTGCTTTTTTTACATCCAAACAAGAGACTGCAGGTAGCCTTATTTACCTTTTCTTCTCTGATGTCGCGTACGGGCTAAAAGCTTTTTATGCTTATGACTTCTCATTTTTTTTCTTCGCTTTTTAATTACGCTACACAAAAGATCACCTCCTGATATAGTTCGTTGCCTGACTAACAAATTTTTCTTTTAACACTATTGTTTTACATTTGTCCATATTTATTTTTGACTTCCAACCAGCATATTTATTTTCGATAAACCTGTCGGAAGTCATCTGCAAACGGATTCGCTACAAACTTAATACTAAATTATCTAAACTTGACGATATCAGTTTTTTGACATATATTTTCAGCAATTACATATATCAGATATATATTCCGATGAATATTTACCCGTAAATCAGTAATAACTCATAAATTAATGTATTTGAGATTTTGGATAATAGATTTTTATAATCCAAAGCGTTAAAATTATAAGCACTTATCCGGCTCATAAATATTATGACACTGTACAATTCTGAAAAACTTCGAAAATTCAACAGGAAACAATTGCAAATTGTGAATAATGCCGCAGAAATGGCTGAAGAGCTTGTCAGTAATTATCACAAGATATCCGCGAGTCAATGGCTTCGCAGGCGTTACGATATAAAAACACTTGCCGATCTGACATCTGACGAGATTGTCCGCGGACCGCTCGCCCAGGTAATCAGGTATAAGGCACAACCCAAAGGCTCTTCACTCGGATCTTCCACGTATGATTTCTATAAAATTTGTCTGCAGGACAACTCCATTCTTTCGGTTATCAGTAAATCACCCGCAATAAAGCTTTGCCCTTTCGCGCTTTACATTATTACTCACGAACTTATTCATATTGTGAGATTCAGTGATTTTCTACAGAATTTTAACGCTTCGGATGAGGAAATGCTGGCAGAAGAAGCAAGAGTTCATAAAAATACTCACAGCGTACTTAAATCAGTCAAGCTATATGGACTTTCAACTGTTCTGAAATATTATGATAAATGGCGTATTCCCTTCGATGAACTACAAACTGATGAAATACAAAATAATTGAACAAAACAGGTTCATTACCTTGACAACCATGCCATGCTGACTATATTTAGTTAATTATGTTTGTGTAAGATAAAATACCCCGAATATATAAAGGTATTTTATAAAATTCAGGAGGAAAGTGTTTATGCCCATTTATGAATACGAATGCAAAAAATGCGGCCAGGTTGAGGAAGTTATACAAAAATTTTCTGATAAGCCGATTAATAAATGCAGGTTTTGTTCCGGAAAACTGCATAAACTAATTTCTCATAACAGTTTTCAGCTTAAAGGAAGTGGCTGGTATGTAACAGACTATTCAAGCAGATCCCAAAGCAGTTCAACTCCTCCAAAAAAAACCGGGGAAAAATCTGATTCAAATAAATCTGATAAAAGCGCCGATAAAACTTCAGAATAGTTTGTTTTTTATTATGCTGAATCTTAAAAAAATCCGGCACCTTATTATTAACTAATCGAATGCTGTAATTTGTTGAAAAATTCAAAAGCATCCCTTTACAAACAGGAATGTGTGATTATAGTTTTCAAAAAAAGATCGACATTACCAACTTAAACTTATTTAAATTTATTGCAATTTATTATCATCTTTGAAGGGGGGTGGCTCCGGACCGGGAGTGTTCAATTCGGTCATTCATTATCCGATTTTACGATAGACAATTTCTATAAAAATAACCAATTGCAGTTAGAAAAACAAAAAGGAGAATATGAACCATGAAACTTAGACCATTACATGATCGTATCTTAGTACAGCGTGTTGAGGAAGTAACAACTACAAAAGGGGGAATTATTATTCCCGATACAGCCAAGGAAAAGCCGGCTGAAGGAAAAGTAATTGCGGTTGGAAACGGGAAGATCGGCGAAGACGGTAAAAAGATCCCGCTCGATATTAAAAAGGGCGATAGAATCCTGTTCGGTAAATATTCCGGTTCCGAGGTTAAGATCGATGGCGATGAATATCTCATCATGCGGGAAGATGACGTGCTCGGAATAATTGAATAACTTTAATTTAATTACGATAAACATATAAATGGAGGATAGATCAATATGGGTGCTAAAATTATTAAATACGATATGAAAGCCCGCGAATCGATGTTAAAAGGCGTGCAGACTCTCGCCGATGCGGTAGTTGTTACTCTCGGTCCGAAAGGAAGAAACGTTGTTATTGAAAAATCATGGGGATCACCGACTGTCACCAAAGACGGCGTAACAGTAGCCAAAGAGATTGAACTTGAAGATAAGTTCGAAAATATGGGCGCCCAGATGGTCAAAGAGGTTGCCAGCAAAACAAGCGACATGGCAGGTGACGGAACAACCACTGCAACCGTTCTTGCAAGAGCAATTTATGAAGAAGGGCAGAAACTTGTTGCAGCCGGAAACAATCCGATGGCAATAAAACGAGGTATTGATAAAGCCGTTGAAGTAGCTGTAAAAGAACTCCACAGAATGAGCAAACCGACCAAAGATCAGAGGGAAATAGCACAGGTTGGCACTATCTCGGCAAATAACGATGAAACTATAGGGAATATCATTGCCGAAGCAATGAATAAGGTTGGGAAAGAAGGCGTTATCACTGTGGAAGAAGCCAAAAGCATGGATACAACCCTTGAGGTTGTTGAGGGAATGCAGTTTGACCGCGGGTATCTTTCTCCCTACTTCGTAACCGACCCTGAAAAAATGACCGTATCACTTGATGACACATATATTCTGATCAACGAGAAGAAGATAAGCAACATGAAAGATCTTCTCCCGATACTTGAGAAAATTGCAAAAATGGGCAAACCGCTTCTTATAATCGCAGAAGATGTGGACGGCGAAGCTCTTGCAACTCTGGTTGTCAACAAGTTGAGAGGAACTCTCCATGTGGCAGCCGTAAAAGCGCCCGGTTTCGGCGACAGAAGAAAGGCAATGCTTGAAGATATCGCAATTCTTACAGGTGGCCAGGTTGTATCCGAAGACCTTGGAATCAAGCTTGAGAGTCTCTCCCTGGAAGATCTTGGCAAGGCAAAACGTATTGCTATAGACAAGGATAATACAACAATCGTCGACGGCGCAGGCTCACGTTCTGCTCTTGAAGGCCGCGTAAAACAGATTCGCGCCCAGATTGATGAAACTACTTCCGATTATGATCGTGAAAAACTTCAGGAACGCCTTGCAAAATTGATA
>JAUPLM010000211.1 GCA_030836965.1 Thermodesulfobacteriota bacterium
GGAATTGAATGGAAAACAGCAGGCCATTATCCGGAAGCTTCCGGGAATTGACCATATCCTTGAACTGGCAAAGAAAGATCCTGAGCTTGAAAAGGCTCCGAAGGCGGTTCTTCTTCAGGCTGCAAGAAAGGTCGTTGAAGGTTTGAGAGCCGGCATACTCAGGGGGGATCAGCCTCCCGACGAAACGGATCTGGCCGATATTCCCGTTCTTGATAAAACAAGAGAGGCTGTCGGTAACGCCATGAAACTCAATCTGAAACGAGTCATAAATGCGACCGGTGTTGTTGTTCATACGAACCTTGGCCGGTCGCTTCTCGCGGAAGAAGCCGCCGTTAACCTGCTTGCAATTGCGACCGGATATTCGAATCTCGAGTTCGATCTGGTGAAAGGGGAGCGGGGTTCAAGATACAGCTGTGTCGAGGAGATTCTGTGTGAAATAAGCGGCGCTGAAGCGGCAATGGTGGTAAATAATAACGCGGCGGCGGTTTTGCTCTGCCTCGAAACAATTGCAAGAAACAGAAAAGTCATAGTTTCAAGAGGCGAGCTTGTCGAGATAGGCGGGTCATTCAGAATACCGGATGTTATGGCAAAAAGCGGGGCCATATTGAAGGAGGTCGGAACCACAAACCGGACTCATCTCAAAGATTACATCTCCGCCATTGAAAACGATACGGCCTTGTTATTAAAAGTCCATACCAGCAACTACAGCGTTGTCGGATTTACCGCAAGTGTGACACTGAAGGAGCTTGTTGGGCTGGGCTCAAAACACCAGATTCCGGTTATGGAGGATCTGGGAAGCGGAACCTTTATCGACTTTTCGAAATACGGCCTTATGAAGGAACCCACAGTCCGGGAATCGGTCTCGGCCGGAGCGGATGTCATAACCTTCAGCGGAGACAAACTGCTCGGCGGTCCGCAGGCTGGAATAATTGTGGGGAAGAAAGATGTATTGGAGAGCATCAGAAAAAACCCTCTTACAAGGGCTCTTCGTATAGACAAGCTTACCCTTGCCGCGCTTGAGAGCACGCTCAGGATATACAGGGATCCTGAGAAGGCCGTAAAGTCAATTCCGACTCTTTTCATGCTGACGACTCCTTTAATGTTGATAAAAAAACGCGCTGATAAGCTTTTCAGACTGCTTTCAAAGATAAACGATCCGGCGCTTTCAATCGAACTTGCCGATATGTCCTCCAAGGCCGGTGGCGGCTCGCTTCCGCTGCTTGACCTTCCCAGCAGATGTATTGCTCTCAAAATCGGCGGAATCTCCGCAAACGCTCTTGAAAGAAATATGCGGGAGAACACGCCGCCGGTAATAGGGCGGATTGAAGAGGACAAATTTATAATGGATTTGAGAACGGTTCAGGATAATGAGCTGAATATCATAAGGGATGCAGTTGCCGGAATTCTGATGAGGAATTCTTAAAACCGGGTCTATACTTTTTACGAAGGTGTTAAATAATGGAAGAAAAAATCAGCCGGGATCATCATGCTCTGTTCCAGAGCCGAAGCAGTTCAAAGGAATTTCTTCTGTCAAAAGCCGAACTCAGGCCGTGGCGCAAAACCGGAGATAAGAAAGAAGACGGGAAAAAAGATGTTTTGAACAAACTCTTCCCTGGCATGCAAAGCGGAGAAGCTTTTACCGAGCAGGCCATGAAAACGCTCTCTTCATCTCTCGCATTCGGTGTGATGGTCGTTCGCATAGACAACATGAATGAAACTGCGGAGTCCCGGAAGCCGGCCGATGTTCAAAAAACACTCGGTGATACCGCAAAGGCTATAGACGATATCTGCAGGACAGGGAACGGTTTCTGGGGCCGCATGGACCGTTTCCTGTTCGGTTGCTGTTTCCCCGACAAAAATGCTTCCTCGTGCCTGAAACTTGCCGTTAAATTAAAAAAGAGCCTTGAAAGTACGGGAGAAGTAACAGTCACGACCGGGGTTGCCGCTTATCCCGCTTTCAGTTACAAAAAGCATGAAATAATCGGAAATGCCGGAAAAGCGCTTGATCATGCGGATTATTTCGGCCCGGGAAGCATTGTGGCTTTCGATGCCGTGAGCCTCAACATAAGCGGAGACAAGCTTTACCAGAACGGAGATATTGAAGGGGCGGTCAAAGAGTTTAAGACAGCCCTTCTCTTCGATCCGGATAATGTGAACGTTCACAACAGCCTTGGAGTCTGTTACGGCGTTCTCGAAGATTTTCCAAAAGCCGTCAGAGAGTTCAAGGAATCCATAAGACTTTCACCGAAAGAGCTGATGCCCCTTTATAATGCCGGCCTTGTTTACCAGTTGACAGGTAAAAAAGAGAAGGCGCTCAAGCATTTCCAGAAGGCCGCCAGACTTGGAGAGGAGTTGTTTGAAATCAATTTTCAAACGGGAAAACTTCTTCTTGAACTTGGTAAACCCGGTGAAGGAAGAGAATACCTTGAAAAGGCCTTAAAATTAAAGCCCGAATCAAGTGTTGCTCTCTTTTATCTCGGAGAAAGCTTTACGGCGGCTGGCATGCTTGATGAAGCAGAGGCGGCATATGAGAAGGCTATCAAGATCAATCCGAATGACGCGGCATCGTTGTCGTCACTCGGCTGGCTCTATGACCAGAAGGACAAAAACAAGGATATTTCGCTGGCCTTCTCCCGCCAGAGCGTCGAAATAGCGCCGGATAACGGGCTGTTCAGGCAGAGGCTAGGAAGGCTCTATATGAAAAGGGATCTTCCTAAAGAAGCGCTCAGGGAGTTTAAAAAAGCGGAAAAACTGAGCGGTGAATCATGCCAGTATATACAGATGATAGAATCGGGTAATTATAAAGAATGACGGCTGCGTAAAAAGTCATTCTGTCCGCCAAAGATCTATGGCGGATTGCGCTTCATCTTTCGTCATTGCAGAGTACTAACATGTACGCTTCATTCCTTCCGCCACCGAACTTTGGCGGACGAAGCCTTGCATACTGAGCTTTTTACTTTGCCATCAAAGGCATTATTTTTAATCCGGATAATAAATTATGAAAGATATAATAAGAGAAATAATTGAAGACGGCATCACGGTCAAAAAAAAGTTCGCTGAAAAAAACGCAGATCTGATAATCGGCGCTGCGGATAAGATCGCAGAATCCGTTTCATCCGGAAATAAGCTTTTATTATTCGGTAACGGCGGCAGCGCGGCGGACGCCCAGCATATTGCAGCCGAGTTTGTCAACCGGTTCAGGATTGAGCGTCCGCCTCTTGCCGCACTTGCCCTGACAACCGACACCTCGGTTTTGACCAGTATAGGAAATGATTACAGTTTCGATGACATATTTTACAAACAGGTTCTTGCTTTAGGAAGAGCGGGTGATGTAGCGATAGGCATAAGTACGAGCGGAAACTCGAAGAATGTTATAAAGGCAATCGAGGCTGCCAGAGAAAATGGGTTGTTTACCATCGGTTTTACAGGGCGCGGAGGCCGTCTTGCTTTGCTGGCGGATATGGTTTTTGCCGTGGAATCGGATGTGACGGCGCGGATACAGGAAGTACATATGACATTGGGGCATATTCTCTGTGAGCTGGTCGACAGGAAGCTGTTTCCTGAAAAATTCTAACAGCTTCGTAAAGAGCTGAATTTATGTCACTTTAGGACAACTTGTTTACGGCCACTCGTTGTAAGCACGGCTTTTGTTTTTTTTGTCATTCCCGCGAAAGCGGGAATCCAGTCATATACATGAAAACATTTTATGTTTATATCCTGTGTAATAAACAAAACGGCACTCTATATACTGGGGTTACATCAGACCTTGTAAAGCGAATTTATGAGCATAAAAATAATATGGTTGACGGTTTTACAAAAACATATGGCGTACATCATCTGATATGGTATGAAAACCATATGACAGCAGAATCAGCCATTACAAGGGAGAAGCAGATAAAGAAATGGAACAGGAAATGGAAGCTGGAACTTATAGAGAAGAATAACCCGGAATGGAAGGATTTATACAAAGGCCTTTTAAGATAAATTCTGGATTCCCGCTTTCGCGGGAATGACGGGAAAAAGCGGGAATGACGGGAAAAAAGCGGGAATGACGAGTATAATTAATATTATGATGAAAGAGCCAATTGCAAAACTCCCATATTCGTATGTTTTGTCATTCCCGCGAAAGCGGGAATCCAATGTTATTAATAGATTCTGGAATCCCACTTTCGTGGGAGTGACGATTTTTGGTACTTCTGCCATTGGCTCGAAAGATAAAAAACATGACACATTCTTTTAAGCCTATAGATACCGGCAAGCTCAAAACATATTCCATTACGGAACGGATTAGCAAGGTCTCCGCTGATGATTTTGCGGCTCCATGGAAGAAAGGCGGATCATTCGCGGAATTTATAAACAGCCTCCCGGATATACTTGCGGGAACGGATGTGCGGACGGTCATCTCTTCCATCTCCGAAGCCTTCCTCAAAAAGAAAACCATCTTTGTCGGGATGGGAGCGCACGTCATCAAGGTGGGCCTGAACCCGTTAATAATTGATCTCATGCGGCGCGGAATCATTACGGCTGTTGCCATGAACGGGGCCGGCATTATTCATGATTCTGAAATAGCCATGACCGGCAGGACATCGGAAGATGTAGCCGCATCGCTCGGTGACGGCTCATTCGGGATGGCGCGTGAAACAGGCGAATTTTTAAACGGGGCGATAAAGAGAGCTGCAAAGGAGTCGCTGGGATTAGGCGAGGCGGTGGGAAAAGAGATAGCCGGAAAGGATTTTCCTTTCAGAGATAAAAGCATTCTTGCGGCAGGCGCCATATTTGATGTTCCCGTCACCGTTCATGTCGCGATAGGCACTGACATAATCCACATGCACCCCGGTTTTGACGCTGGAGCAACAGGAGCGGCTACCCACAGGGATTTCCTGACCTTTGCCTCGGTAGTCTCAACCCTCAACGAAGGAGTTTATCTTAATATCGGCTCTTCCGTTATTTTGCCGGAAGTCTTTCTGAAAGCGACAACTCTCGTCCGTAACCTCGGTCATAATATCGATACATTTACCGCCGTCAACATGGATTTTATCCGGCACTATCGCCCGATGACGAATGTTGTCGGCCGGCCAACGGCAAAGGGCGGTAGGGGGATAAACCTAACAGGCCACCATGAAATCATGCTTCCCCTTATAGCCGCCGGAGTTATAGAGATGGTAAATAGTGAATAGGCATGAGGCGAAAGGCTGAAGGCTGAAGTTACCGAAAAGCTTCAGTCTAAATACCTTCAGCCTATTAAACCACAAACCCCGCCACAGTGATTGGCGGGCCTTCGGCGGACATCGAACATAGAACAAAAAACGAAATAAAAAATCGAAACCCGATAATAATTGCTGAAAAGATCGGA
>JAUPLM010000212.1 GCA_030836965.1 Thermodesulfobacteriota bacterium
AACAGCTTCGTGGGTATATATCCACTGGGGCTTTACAGGTCTAATGGGAGTGTATATGCTGCCGTTGACGAAGTCTGAATATTGATCTTGCTAAAAGGCAAAACCGATTGCCTGTCACGGCTCATAATGGTTTATGCAAAAGTACCGGGTATCCGCCAACTCTTCCTGCTAAAACAGAGCTGTTTTTTTCAGCTTCTCCGCAATCCTGCCGGCAATATCCGTTATCTCTTTTATCCTGAAAATGTAACCCGCAGAAACAAATACGGCCGAAAACAGGGCGGAAAGAAACGCGGCCATCAAAATACAGCCCGAAAAAGAAGTAACATCAAAAACATCCAGAAACATTCTCTTGAACCACTCTAGCAGAACACCCATTACCGCGCTGATGGCGCATATTTTCACGAAAAACAGATAGACATCCCTGCTGTATATGTTCCGGCTTCGCCTGTTCCAAAGAGCATACAGAATGACAACCTGTAGAAACGCGGAAAGAGAGAGAGCCAGAGCTATCCCGTTTACCCCCATAATTTTCATTCCGTAATAGAAAAGGGGTATGCTGATAATTACCGCCATGGTTCCAAAAACTGCGGGAAAGAGAGTGTTCTGCATTGCATAAAACCCTCTTACGACCACCGTCTGTGCCGCAAAGGCAAAAGTGCCTGCAAGAAGAAAAACAAGAATCCCGGAGGTCAGTTCCGTTGCTGCGGCATCAAATCTTCCTCTTTGAAATATGATCAGGACAATTTCATGCCTCAGCACCATCGCGAGCACCGAAAATGGCACAACCACGGAAAGACCGCGCAGAGTATCATTTAGGAGGCGGTTCATCTCTTCCAGTTTCCTTTCAGCTGCAAGACGCGCCATGAACGGGTATGCCGCCATTCCAACGGCCTGGCCGAACAAACCGACCAGGATAAACATTATTCTGAGACCGTAATTAAGCGCTGCAATACTTCCTCCGGGCATGAAACTGCCGAAGAATTTCAGGAAAAATTCGGTCGAAAAAGTCATAGTAAGTCCAAGCATAAGGGGTAATGTCAAAAATAAATACTTCTTGAAAGCCGGATGCCTGAAATCAAAAGAAAGCTTGTATTTCATTCCGCATTTCTTTGCTCCCCGGTACTGCAGCACAAAATTCCCGATAAAGGAGCCCCCTAATACCCCCCATGAAAAAGCTTCCATGCCAATGTACGGGCCGAGCAGCATCCCGCCAGCGATAATCCCCAGATTATATAAAAGCGGGGCCAGGGCGGGAATAAAGAAACATTCCTTTGCAAACTGGACAGCCATAAACAAACCGCCTGAAAAAAAGAAAAACTGGGCAGGAAGAATTATCCTTGTCATCCGGACAGCTTTTGAAAATATTACAGGATCTTTCAGCCCCGGCGCTATTGCAGAAACAAGTTCAGGCGCAAAAAGAACGGCTGCGATTATAAAAAAAATCAGAATCGCTCCGAAGCATGTCATTATCAGTGAAAAAACACGCCATCCTTCCTCTTCGTTCTTATCTGCCAGATAATCTGAAAAAATGGGTATAAAGGTTATTGAAAGGAAACCGCTTGCTGCGACATGATTCAGTATTTCAGGAACAACAAAAGCAATCTGATAGGCATCAACATCCCCGCCGGCGCCTCCGGCAAAGGCGATAGCCATCTCCCGGAAAAGGCCTATCACACGGCTTAAAAAAACCGACGCCATCATAATGGCCGAAGCAATTCCTATTTTTTTATATAAGGCAGGAGGCATAATTTAATTTACAATGTTTCAGCTCAACTTTGAATCGGTATAACAACTCAGCGGGTTATATCATTCATATTTATTATCACAAAAACCTGAAAAACACATGTTATTGTTTCCTGTATTGTTCGAAGTTAAAACTTGCAATCAAAAAAAATCATTATATAATAATAATTAATTTAGTTATTTTTTTCTTCATGTTGCTAAAGGGGGAGATTTATGCAGTCCGACCATTTTGTGACAGCCATACTCACCACAGGTTTTATTCTGGTAGTCATCACTTTTCTCACTTCTATTTTCTTTCTGATATACTCCTTTATTCAGATAAAAAAAGCTGCGAATGCCATAACCGCATTTCTCGCTGCAACAGAATTGAAAATAAATCCGGTACTCAAAGAAGCTGAGGAAACATTAAAAAGCATCCGAACCGTCAGCGATGATATAGGTTCTGTAACATCCAGCTTGAAATGCATCTCCGGAACAATCTCTGAACTGGCATTTAAAATTAAGACTCTCGGGCTGTTAACAGATGGAATACACAACCAGCTATCTGTCAGAGTATCAGCACTAAAGGCAGGAATTAAAGCCGCAACAGGCGTGTTGTTTAATCAGGAAAAGAAAGGAGAACCATGATATGGAAGAAAAAAATTACGGCACAGGATCTTTAGTCGCTTCATTTCTTTTGGGAGGCATAGTCGGCGCCGGAATCGCCATTTTACTTGCACCGCAATCCGGCCGGGAAACGAGGGAAAAAATTAAAGAATATGCTGAAAGTGTCAAAGAAAAGGCTGTCGAATCAGTCCAGAGAGTAAAAGGTGTACTCGAAGAAAAGAAATCCGTACTTACAGCCGCAGTCGAAGCTGGTAAGGAAGCCTATAAAAAGGAAGCAAGCAATAAATCTTAAAAAGATACTTTCCTTACCGGACCGGGAAGCCTCTCTCTGAAGAGCGTGGCTTCCCTTATATTTTTCCGGCAATATCAAAAAACAAATCATTAATTTGCTGTTATTAAATTAGCTGTCATCAGTCAAGATCAACGGCAATACCGCACTTGTTGCAACGCTTTGCGCCCCTGAATAGCTTATGACCGCAGCCGGAGCATAGATACCGGGCCTCTTCATCCTTAATCCACTTTTCCGTGCCGTGCTCCCGCCAGTAGGGAACAGCTCTTAACATAACTTTTTTCCCTACGGGTACCGGGAAATTTTCAATCTGTTTACATGGAA
>JAUPLM010000213.1 GCA_030836965.1 Thermodesulfobacteriota bacterium
GAATCCATGTGCAAAGCTGGCATAGACATCATGGAACTCGGAATTCCTTTTTCGGATCCCACGGCGGACGGGCCTGTAATTCAGAGATCATCCGCCCGGGCTCTGAAAAACGGCGTCAACATAAAGACGGTTCTTGAAATGACGCGCAGAATAAGAGCTTTTTCCGATATCCCTGTTATTCTTTTCACCTACTACAACCCGGTCCATTCCTACGGAGCGGAAGCATTCTATAATGATGCTCTGTCGGCGGATGCAGACGGGACTCTCGTAGTGGACCTTCCGCCGGAAGAATCGGATGAAATGACATCACGGTGGCCGGGAAACGAACTTGCGCTCATACGCCTTGTGGCGCCTACAACGCCCCCTGAAAGGATGAAAAAAATCGCGTCAACCGCATCCGGATTCATATATCTTGTTTCGAAAACAGGGGTGACCGGAAGCGACGGACTTGATACGGATGATATCGCCGTTCACGCGAAGCTTCTCCGGTCAGTAACCAAACTGCCGGTATGCGTCGGCTTTGGAATCAGCACACCTCAAGACGTGAAAAGAATAGCGCCTCATGCAGACGGGATAGTTATCGGAAGCGCCTTTGAGCGCATGATCGAAGAAAACCCGGGTAATCCCGACATAGCAAAGATTCTGGGTAAAGAAGTAAAAAGACTTAAAACGGCAACAAAATAAAAACTTATTTGACAGGATCTACAGGATTGACAGGATGATTTATCGCCGCAGGCAAAATCCTGTATATCCTGTTAATCCTGTCTGAATATCTTTTACTACTTTTTTCATTCGCCAATAAGGTAATTGTATGTCGCACAAGAAATCCCGCGGATTGACTCAGAGATCGCCCAAAAGGGCCCTTTCCGGATGGAAACGAACTACTTTTTCCATCCTCCAATAAGATGCATGTGAAGATGGAAGATAACCTGGCCGCCTCCTTTTTCAACATTGTAAAGAAGTTTATAGCCGGATTTTGAAATACCCTCTTTTTCGGCCATCATTTTCCCGGCCATTATCATATCCGATACGATCTTAGCATCTTCTCCGGTCAGATCGTTTACGCTTCTGATATGTCTTGTGGGAACTATCAGAATATGAACCGGCGCGTGGGGGTTTATATCCCTGAAAATTACAAGGTCGTCATTCTTATAAAGAAATGTGGTCGGAATCTCACCATTTACTATTTTGCAGAAAATACAGTCTTTTTCCATCCAGGTCTCCTCCGTTATTAAACAGTGATATCAGATGATTATTTCTTAATGCTTTATTCCGATCCATACTTTTTGTCAAGCTGCTTGTCCGGCCCCTACATTGAGCCCTTTGAAGAACATCCAATTTTGCCGAAGGACAAGGAAGGCGATAATAAAGATCTATGTTTATGGTTCCAAGTTGCAGTTTTCCGGGTAAACAGGAAAAACCAGAAATACTCTTCAAGACTGATATCTCCATTTTCCCTTCAGCGTCGGCGCCTCGAGAGATTTTTTCAACCGTTTTAAAAAAAGGCTTCTTGGTATTTCTTTTGCCCCGAAGCGCTTCAGGTGTCCGGTTGAAACCTGGCAGTCGATAAGATCAAAGGAGTTCTTTTCGAGATATGTTACAAGGAAGGCAAAGGCGACCTTTGAGGCATTGCTCTCAAGGGTGAACATCGATTCTCCGAAAAAGCAACCTCCAAGCGAAACGCCGTAAAGGCCGCCTGATAGAGCTCCGTCTCTCCATGCCTCAACCGAATGGGCAAAACCCGCTTCATGAAGCGCGCAATAGGCGTCTATCATCTCCGGAAGAATCCAGGTTCCTTCATTTTCCCTTCTCCCGGCGCTTGCGCACAGATTAATAACCTGTTCGAAAGCCGAATCAAAAGTGATATCAAACACCTGCTTTTTTATGATTTTTTCAAGGCTCTTTGAAATCCTGATTTCACCGGGAAAAAGAACGAGACGTGGGTCCGGAGACCACCAGAGGATGGGCTCCTCTTCCGAATACCACGGGAATATGCCTGCATTGTATGCAAGGAGGAGCCTCTCTTCACAAAGGTCTCCTCCGATTGCAAGAAGGCCGGTTTGGTCCGCAAGCTGGGGGGGAGGAAATATTATTTCTTCGGTCAGACGATATACCGGCATGACTATATAGTTTCCGGTTTCCTGTTAATTGCCGACAGTTTCCGGCTTCTCCTCCAATGGCGGACCGCAGGCTGCTTTTGCATGCTTGCCGGCATGCAGCGAAGCCGCCTGGAAAAAGGCGAATGAAGGCTTGTCATCAAAAAGGTCGAGGTTGACGCTGCCGCCTTTCCTAAGCTTGCCGAACAGTATTTCGTCCGAAAGAATATCCTTGATTTCAGTCTGAAGCACTCTTGAAAGTGGCCTTGCTCCGTATCTCGGATCATGTCCCTTGTTTGCCAGCCAGGTTCTCAATTCTCCGGTGTATGAGAGGGAAACCTTTTTTGCCGCGAGCTGGCCTTCAAGCTCGGTCATGAACTTATCGACCACCATCTCCATTATTGCCGGGGTAAGGGGTTTAAAATTGATTATGTCGTCAAGCCGGTTTCTGAATTCGGGGCTGAAAATATTCTCTACAGCCTTCTTCCCCTTGCTTTCCGGATCATACTTCACCTCTCCGAAACCGATTGTCTGGGCGCTCATTTCACGCGCTCCGGCATTCGATGTCATGATTATTACCACATTCCTGAAATCGGCCTTTTTACCGTTGTTGTCGGTCAAAGTCGCGTGATCAAGAACCTGGAGAAGTATATTGAAAAGATCCGGATGGGCCTTTTCTATTTCGTCAAAGAGCAGGACACAGTGCGGATGTTTGCGCACGCCGTCAGTCAGGAGTCCTCCCTGGTCAAAACCTATATAGCCGGGCGGAGCCCCTATCAGGCGGGCAACAGCATGCTTTTCCATATATTCGCTCATGTCAAACCTCATGAACTCTATGCCCATGATGGCTGCAATCTGTCTTGCCACTTCCGTCTTCCCTACGCCGGTAGGCCCCGTAAAGAGGAAAGAGCCTACAGGACGGGTTGGAATTCCGAGACCTGCCCTTGAACGTTTGATCGAAGTCACGAGCGATTTGATCGCGTCGTCCTGGCCGAAGACAACTCCTTTAAGCCTCTCTCCGAGATTCTCAAGCTTCGACCTGTCTGATGCGGATACGCTGTTTTCGGGTATCCTTGCCATTTTCGCCACAATCTTTTCCACATCGGCCGGATGTATCTTTTTCCGGTGCGTCGAGCCGGAGAATTTAACAAAAGCCCCGGCCTCGTCTATTACATCGATAGCCTTATCCGGGAGATACCTGTCGTTTACATGCTTTGCCGAAAGTTCTGCCGCCGCTTTCAGTGCCGCATCTGTATATTCAATGCCGTGATGCTCCTCGTAATTCAACTTGAGACCTTTTAATATCCGGATGGTTTCGGGAACCGTCGGCTCCGGAACCTCTATCTTTTCGAAGCGGCGCGATAACGCCCTGTCTTTGGTAAAGTAGTTTTTATATTCCTCATAAGTCGTCGATCCTATGCAGCGCAGTTCGCCTGTCGCAAGAGCGGGTTTTAAGATGTTTGAGGCGTCCATGGAGCCGCTGCTGGTCGCTCCGGCCCCCACAATTGTGTGTATTTCATCTATGAAGAGGATGGAGTTTTTCTTTCCCTGAAGTTCTGAAATAACCCCTTTCATCCGCTGCTCAAAATCGCCCCTGAATTTCGTGCCGGCAAGAACCGACCCGATATCAAGAGAATAAATACGGACATCCTTGAGCAAATCAGGGACATCTCCTTTAAATATTCTCTGTGCAAGACCTTCGGCAAGCGCGGTTTTTCCGACTCCGGGATCGCCGACAAAAACAGGATTGTTCTTTCTTCTTCTGCAAAGCACCTGCAGGGTTCTCTCTATTTCGAGATCACGGCCGATGAGCGGATCCAGTTTCCCGTCCGCAGCCATTTTAACAAGATCGGTGGTGAATGTTTCCAGAAATTCGGATTTCTGTTTCTTGTCCGCCTTTTCGGTTCTGGCAAATCCGCCCGGGCCTTCTTTCAGTTCGGTTTTCTGAATATCATGGGATATGTAGTTAAGGACATCCAGCCGGGTAACCCCTTCGAGTGTAAGGAAATATTCCGCGTAGGAATCCTTCTCTTCAAAAATCGACGCAAGGATATCCCCTACCTCAACCTCCTGTTTTTCCGCGGATCGGGCGTGGTTAAAGGCTCTCTGTATGACCCTCTGGAATCCGGTCGTCTGCTGTAAAACATATTTGACGCCATCCGGAGCCGCCTCTACTCTCATTCTGAAGAAATTATCGAGCGAATTAAAGAGATTTTTTACATCTCCGCCGCAGCTTTCAATTATCTCAACGCCTGCGGTGTCATGCAGAATCGCATAAAGAAGATGCTCGGTCCCCACATATTCATGGCGCCTTTTTTTTGCCTCCTTTACCGCAAGGCCAAGTGTTGCGCTAAGTTCTTTACTAATCATTTATTCTACTCCTTCTCAACTGTACATCTTAACGGAAAACCACTTTCGCGCGCAATAGCATGCACGGAATTCATTTTGGTCTCCGCCACCTCCAGGGTATACAAACCGCATATCCCTGTTCCCTGCCTGTGAACATTCAACATAATAAGAATCGCTTCCTCCATAGATTTCTGAAATACCGTCATAAGTATCTCTATAACGAATTCCATGGTCGTATAGTCATCATTATGAAGAATCACCCTGTACATGGGAGGTTCTTTCACCTCATCCATGACATCAGAAAGGGCGCTTTCTTCAATTTCAGGACTTATATTATCACTCATAGACATATAATATGCAATTTTTTACACAGTCGTCATGATTGATGTTATAAAAAACCGGTTCATGAACGAAGACTTCGTAAAAAGTCATATGCGAACGGATTTGAGATTTTTGGGAAACAGATTTTTAAATTACTGAGCGTTAAAAATCACAAGCTGTTTGAGGGCGTTTGCCCGAGTTCTTGTAATTTAGCGAAGTGATTTAAAAA
>JAUPLM010000214.1 GCA_030836965.1 Thermodesulfobacteriota bacterium
TCCAGCAAGGCAATGTCTATATCGGCAAAGGTAGAAAAGATGACCGCAGCATAATTATCATCCCAGCAATATCTTCTTCTCCGAGCAGCCCCAATATTATTGATAATCTTCTTTTACTCCATATCTATTTCAGGGAAACCGTGCCGCTCCCGGTAAAGATAAAAGCCCTGGGCGGAAAGTATGATCATATAAAAAATATTGTTCAGGAAAACAGTGTGGCATGGGAAGACAAATATCTCGATCTGGTAAAGATGGAGAACCTTTTCGGGATATCCGCAGAAAAGATAGCTGAATTTATTGTATCAAAAGTGACGGCCTCATAAAAGCCTGATATTTTATACCGTACTTCGAAATTCGATGTACGAACGGCGGTATTTTGGGCTGCATGGTTGTCATGTCGGATATGGGCACGCATACAATACGCATGAATAAAACCATACCCTTCGTCAACGGCGGCATATCCGCATCCATTATATCCGAACAGTCCCCATGGATAGACGGTCACGAAGCCGTTTATAGTATCCGCCTGTACAATCTTTTGTAGTCTGTCAGGGAGCGTTATCGTAGGCTCATAACAAATTTCATGCGGTATGAATGCGTGCCCATACCCGACATGACAATAACCGGTTGTGCAAAGCTTTCGAAAAATCAGCTTCCGCCTGACGCAAGTTTCATTTTTAATGCCGCACCAATGAATGATTTAAAAAGAGGATGAGGATTCATAGGCCGCGACTTGAATTCCGGATGGAATTGACAGCCAAGAAACCAGGGGTGGTCTTTTATTTCGACAATTTCAACAAGATCACCGCTTGGCGAAGTTCCGCTGACTATAAGCCCCTTTTCCTCGAGCCTTCCCATAAATTTATTATTAAATTCATATCTGTGCCTGTGCCGCTCTGAAATTTTACCGGTATTATATGCGTCATTCGCCAGGGTACCTTCCTTTAAAAGGCACGGATATGCGCCAAGGCGCATTGTTCCGCCTTTCTCGGAAGTAATATCCCGGTTTTGAATTGTCTTGGTTTTTTCATCATACCATGAGAGCATGAGGTAAATGACTGGAAACGGCGTCTTCTCGTCAAATTCGGAACTGTGGGCACCTTCCATGCCCGCAACATTACGGGCATATTCTATTACCGCTATCTGCATCCCGAGGCATATTCCGAAATAAGGAATCCTGTTCTCTCTGGCATATCTTGCAGCGCATATTTTCCCCTCGATTCCTCGTGATCCGAATCCTCCCGGAACTAATATTCCGTCAGCCTCAGCAAGAATCATACCGCAATTGTCGATGTCAATATTTTCTGAATCCACAAAAAACAGGCTGACCCGGCAATCATTCGAAAATCCGCCGTGATAAAGGGCTTCGTTAAGACTTTTGTATGATTCTATCAGGTTCGTGTATTTACCCACAATAGCAATTTTGACCGAATATCCGGGAGATTTGATCTTTTTTACAAGATCCTCCCAGGCATCAAGACGCGGAGCCCTCGTCCAGATATTAAGAAGTTCTATAATTTTATCATCCAGACCCTCTTTGTGGAAATTCAGAGGAACTTCATAAATCGACTCGACATCTTTTGCAGTAATTACGGCATCGACACCCACGTTACAAAAAAGGGCTATCTTCCCTTTGATATCTTTTGACAGATCCCTGTCTGCCCTGCAAAGAAGTATGTCAGGCTGGATACCTATGCTCCTCAATTCCTTAACACTGTGCTGTGTCGGCTTCGTCTTTACCTCTCCGGCAGTCGCAATATAAGGAACAAGTGTCAGATGAATATAAATAACATTCTCTTTGCCGACATCGGTTTTGAACTGCCTAATTGCTTCTAAAAAAGGAAGACTTTCAATATCTCCGATTGTGCCGCCTATCTCCACTATAACAACATCCACACAGTCCGCCACGAGTTTGATGCTTCTTTTGATTTCATCAGTAATATGCGGGATAACCTGAACGGTTCCACCCAGATAATCCCCTCGCCTCTCCTTTGAAATAACCGAATAGTATATTTTACCGGTGGTAAAGTTATTAGCCATTCCCAATTTGACGCTTGTAAAGCGCTCATAGTGTCCAAGATCCAGATCGGTTTCAGCTCAGTCATCAGTGACAAAAACTTCTCCGTGCTGAAAAGGATTCATTGTGCCGGGATCGACATTTATGTATGGGTCAAGTTTCTGGATGGTCACGGAAAGACCGCGGCTCTCTAAAAGTGCTCCTATGGATGCAGAAGCAAGGCCTTTCCCAAGAGATGAGAGAACTCCACCAGTCACAAAAATATACTTCGTACCATTTATCATATCAGCGCCCCTGATCCTTGGTTTCCGGTTTGTAGTTTCCGGCTTTTTGTTTCTATTTTTTTTCTTCTAACCAGAAACAATGAATCTGATCATTAAATATTAAAGCTATAGAATCTCATCTGAAAAGAGGGCTCCTTCTCCGAGCTCTTCTTCAATCCTTATAAGCTGGTTGTATTTTGCCACACGATCACTTCTTGACATTGAACCGGTTTTGATCTGTCCGCCGTTAATACCAACAACCAGATCGGCAATAAAAGAATCTTCGGTTTCGCCCGACCTGTGAGATATAACTGTTGTATAACCGGCCTGTTTCGCCATTTCAACCGTATCAAGAGTCTCTGTTACGGTTCCGATCTGGTTGAGTTTTATCAGAATAGAGTTGGCAATTCCTTTTTCAATACCTCTGGCAAAAATCTCTGGATTGGTCACAAATATATCATCCCCCACAAGCTGGACGCTTCCTTCAAGGCGTCCGGTCATGGCTTCCCAGCCTTTCCAGTCCTGTTCCGCGAGTCCGTCCTCTATGGAGAGTATCGGATATTTATCTATCAACTGCTCGTAATAATCTACCATCTGTTCAGATGTAAGTTGTTTTCCTTCGGAACTCAAACTATATTTACCCTTCTTAAAAAACTCACTTGCAGCGACATCGAGTCCTATGCCTATATCGCGAAATGGCTTATATCCTGCCGATTCAACGGCAAGCATAATGTTTTTAATCGCTTCCTCGTTTGATTCAAGATTCGGAGCAAACCCTCCTTCATCACCCACGCTTGTATTAAGGCCTTTGCCTTTAAGGATCTTTTTTAAACTGTGAAAAATCTCTGCACCCATCTGAACAGCCTGAGATAATTTTTTAGCACCTACAGGAATTATCATAAACTCTTGAATATCGAGATTGTTTGCTGCGTGGGCACCGCCATTAATGATGTTCATCATGGGCATCGGAAGGTATCTTGCATTAATACCGCCCAGATAACGATAAAGAGGCAGGCCGAATGCTGCAGCAGCAGCCCTTGCAGCAGCCATTGAAACGCCGAGAATTGCATTTGCTCCCAGTTTCTCCTTACTGGGAGTCCCGTCAAGTTTGATCATAAATTTATCAAGGGCGACCTGA
>JAUPLM010000215.1 GCA_030836965.1 Thermodesulfobacteriota bacterium
GTCATATATCGGCCTCAACTGATGAAAAGCAGGACGGAAAATACCGGAATGACAGAAAATATTTCATGGAAGGGAGAAACCGCACCTATGTCGAGGTGAGCTACTATTCGCCTGCAGTTGAGCAGCCTGTCATGACCGTGAGCACGCCCATCAGGGGAAAAGACGGAAATACCGTCGCGGTTCTGGCCGGACGTCTTGCTCTGGAAGAGCTTTCTGAAATCATGGTTCAGCAGAGCGGCAGGAGTAGAACACTCGATACATACCTTGTAAACAGTTTCAACTTCTTTGTAACCGAGCCGCGGTTCGGCGAAGACTATATCCTTAAAAAAGCCGGTCGTACCGAAGGTATAGATGCCGGCCTTTCAGGAAAAGACGGTATTGGTTTTTACAATGATTATCGCGGAGAGCCTGTTATAGGAGCCTACAAGTGGCTGCCTGAATTCAGGATGTGCATTATTACGGAAATAGACCAGGCCGAGGCATTTGCTCCCGTCGTGCGTCTTGCGTGGATAGCATTCGGCAGCGTTGCGGTTATTTGCATAACGGCGGGCTTTCTGGGCATGTTCTTCTCGCGGAGAATCAGCAAGCCGCTGAATCTGCTTGCCGAAGGAGCGGAGGTGATCGGCGGCGGCAACCTGGAATACCGCATAAACTTAGACCGGAATGACGAACTGGGCGGACTGGCTCGTGCTACAAATGAAATGGCGTCAAAGCTCAAGAAGACGCACACTTCAGTTGAGAATCTGCAGAAGGAAATTACGGAGCGCAGGCAGGCGGAGGAAATGGCCGGCCTGTTGGAGCATCGTTACCGTATCCTGTTCGATGAGGCGCCGGCGATGTATGTCATTACCCGTAATCAGGATGGCGTTCCCATTATAGAAGACTGCAATGCCCTGTTTTTAAGCACTTTAGGTTATACTTATGATGAAGCTATAGAACGGTCCCTGGCCGATTTTTACACTCCGGAATCCCGTGCCGAATTGCTGGAGCGTGGCGGTTATCGGAAAGCAATGTCCGGAACCTTCGGAGAGGCTGAACGTGAACTGGTCACAAGTGACGGCCGTGTGATTAAGACATTGCTGCGCGCCGCACCCGAAGCTGACATGGATGGAAATGTAACAGGCACAAGAGCCATGTTTATCGACATTTCAAAAATAAAGCATGCTGAGGCAGAAATACACAGGCTGAACGCCGAACTCGAGCAGCGGGTGAAAGATCGCACCGCCCAGCTTGAAGCGGCGAACAAAGAACTTGAGGCGTTCAGCTATTCCGTGTCGCATGACCTCAGAGGGCCGCTGCAGCATATTACCGGATTTGCGGAGCTCCTGAACAAACGCGCTTCCGGATCTCTCGATGAAAAAAACGAGCATTACCTGAAAGTTATTACCGATTCGACGATCAGAATGGGAAGACTGATCGATGATCTTTTATCCTTTTCGCGGATGGGCCGGACGGAGATGATGAAAAGGAGGACAAATCTCGACACCATTGTGAAGGAGATTTTGAGAAAATATCATGAGGACACGGAAGGCAGGTATGTGGACTGGAGGGTCGGCTCCCTTCCTGAGGTCTACGGCGACTATGTCATGCTCCGGCAGGTGCTTGTCAACCTTGTCTCGAATGCTTTCAAATATACAAAAAAATGCGACAAAGCGATAATCGAAATAGGAAGCATTTGCGGAGAGAATGGCGAAGTGTGCGTTTTTGTGAGAGACAACGGGGCCGGCTTCGACATGAAATATGTAGATAAACTCTTCGGCCTGTTTCAGCGTCTTCACCGGGCGGAGGATTACGAAGGCACGGGAGTTGGTCTGGCGAATGTACGGAGAATAATACACCGGCACGGCGGCAAAGTATGGGCGGAAGGGAAAACAGGAGAAGGAGCCACATTCTGGTTCACGCTTTCAACTTGAAGAAGCCGAACATAGTATATCGAATATAGAATATCGAATATCGAAAACTGAAAACCGGAAATCGGGAACAAAACTGCGAAGTCCGAAATTCGAAATTCGATGTACTATGTACGAAATTCGGTTATTAAAGAAGGAGATTCGATCAATGATTTCTGACGGAGCCGGAAAAATGCTCTCCAGCCGCTTCTGGTTGATATCATGGCTGATACTCCTGCTTCTTATCACTGCCGGAGGATGGTTTGTAACCGGATATCTTGGCGATAAGGCAAGGCAGGAGATAATCGAATATAATGAGTCAAATATATCATTACATTCTTATCATTTGACTTCTGAATTTGATAAAATTGAAAGAGCCGTCAAATTGCTGTCGGGGTCGCCCTGGATCGCGCCTGCACTTATCTCCCGGAAAGAGCAGGATATCGCGAATGCTCACCTGATTCTGGACAGGTATAACGCGGGCCTTGGGAGTTCGGTAAGCTATCTTCTGGACAGCACGGGAATGACCGTGGCTTCATCCAACCGCGATGATTCCGACAGCTTTGTCAGTAAATCCTATAAATTCCGCCCATATTTTACACAGGCAGTAAAAGGTTCTCACGGCCGGTATTTCGCTCTTGGCGCCACTTCGTTGAAAAGAGGTTTCTATGCGAGTTATCCGGTCAGGGACGGGAAAGGTTTATTTATCGGAGTCGCAGTGATTAAGCTGGATGTTGACGCAGAAGAATCTCATCTTGTCAAATACCCCTACTGTTTTGTCATTGATCCTAACGGCGTTATCTTTTTATCAGGCAGGAAGGAGATGAATTTCAAGAGCCTCTGGCCGGTAAGCGGTGAGATAAAGTCGGCGCTGCTTAAATCGAAGCAGTTCGGTGAAAAAGAATTCGATTCAATTCTGCAAAAGGAAATCGAAGACGGTAAAGAGATCACGCTTTACGGGAAAAACTATCTTGCTTCCCGCAAGTGGATCAATTCAGAAGGCTGGTCAATCATTCTCATGACTACAACAGAAAGAATATTAATATACAGATTGGCCGGCGTGATTATAACAATATTGATATGCGTCTTTATATTGGTGCCTCTGATAATTAATTACAAGATGTCTAAAGCGGCGGAAAAAGTGCGTGAAAGCGAGAGAAAATACAGAAACATCCTTGAAAATATCGAAGATGGTTATTTTGAAGTGGATACCGGCGGTAATTTAACGTTTTTTAACGATTCAACGTGCAGGATAATAGGATATTCGGCAAATGAGCTTATGGGTATGAATTACCGCGCATTTACGGATGATGTATATGCCAAAAAAATATTCGGGGTCTTTAACGAGGTATATAAAACAGGAGTACCTGCAAAGGCTTTTGACTGGGAGCTTATCAGGAAAGATGGTTTAATACGTTTTGTTGAAACGGTCATATCCCTCACGACCGGTTCAGATAAAGTTAAAACAGGATTCAGAGGAATCGTAAGAGATATAACAGAACGCAAGCATTCGGAAGTGGAATTAAATAACAGCTTTTTACGGTTAAGGGCCGCGTTGGGAGGAACCATTCAGGCGCTCGCGGTTACCGTGGAGACAAGGGATCCTTACACTGCCGGGCATCAGAGAAGAGTGGCGGATCTTTCCCGCGCCATAGCAAAGGAGATGGGCCTTGAAAGCAACCGTATAGACGGTATCCGCATGGCCGGAATAATCCATGATATCGGAAAACTGATGGTACCGTCCGAGACATTGAGCAAACCTTCAATATTAAGTGACATTGAATACCGCCTGATAAAAATCCATCCGCTTGCCGGGTTTAATATTCTTAAAGATATCGAATTTCCATGGCCGATAGCAAATATCGTTTTGCAGCACCATGAAAGACTCAATGGTTCCGGATATCCTTCCGGATTAAAGGGCGAAGAGATTCTGCTGGAAGCCCGGATAATCGCTGTGGCCGATGTTGTTGAAGCCATCGGTTCGAACCGGCCTTACAGACCCGCGCGCGGTATCGGCAGCGCTCTGGAGGAGATCAGGAAAAACAGTGGGATTTTATATGATGATGCGGCCGTTGATGCCTGCCTGAGATTGTTTCTTGAAAAAGGGTATCAATTGGTTTGATAAGGAATCGAAGGACGGACATAGTTCATCGAATATCGTAATAAAAGAAGTACAATGTATGAATTTCGATATCCGGCTTCTGAGTAAAGAGTCCGGTGTGAGGCATATCAAAATGAAGCTTAAGGCCAGATTATTATCCCTTTATGCTGTCAGCACAATATTGATCATGGTTGCTCTGGGAGTGTTTTTTTATTCCACGCTTTGGGAAGAGCGGATAAGTTCGGTCCGGTACGATATGTTGAACCAGCTTCAGCACATTGACTTTTCCCTGAATGATTTTTTCACCGAGGTGGAAAGCGATGTAAACGCTCTGGCGGTAAATGAAATAATCCGGTCAAAGGATGATGGTAATTTTACCAGTTTTCTTAACGCCGACGAAAAAACGTATAAATATAATATCGGGGATACCGAGCAGAAGATCATCGATATTATGAACAATTACAGGATAACGCACCATTACGTCAATTCGGTTTACATGGGGAGAGAGAACGGGAGTTTTGTGAGATCTCATAAAAGGGAACGTCCCACCCGTTATGACCCAAGGGAACGTCCCTGGTATAAACTGGCTGAAAATAATCCCGGGAAAACTATGAAAACCGGAGCATACCCATCTCTTACAACTTCGGATGTCAATATAGGGTTTGTCAGGGCCCTGATTGACGAAAGAGGCATGTTTTATGGAGTTGTCGGGGCTGACGTGACATTGGTTAAACTGACCGGTTACATTTTAAAGTTTATGACCAATCCCCAGGGGAAACTGGTTCTTCTCGACGGAGACGGATTGGTTCTGGCCGGACTGAGTAAAGAGATGCTTTTTAAGAACATAAATGATTATTCTCCCGATCTGCTGAAAATTTTTATGCAACCCGGGCAGCAAGTCGCTTCTGTAAATATTCAGAATGAGAAAAATTACGTGTTTTTCATCAATTCCACGGAACTGAACTGGAAGATAGCAGTTCTTATACCTTCTGAAAACATTGAAAAGCCTATCATTGCCCAGATTGTAAAGACGATTTCAGGGCTTTTGATCGGCCTTATCCTGTTGAGTATTCTTACACTGATCGGGCTTGATATTTATATAGTGAGACCTTTAAAGAAATTCATGGATGAAACGGATTATATCGCAAGCACATCTGATCTTGAACGCAGCATTGATATTAAATCTGAAGATGAAATCGGATTACTGGCAAAGTCCTATAACCAGATGATAACTACCCTCAGGATAACCTACAAATCGTTGAAAGATACTGAGGCCGACCTCATAGAGCACAGGGATCACCTTGAGACAATGGTGGAGGACCGTACATCACAACTTCAGGCCGCGAATGAAAAGCTCTCTGCGGAGATCAAAGAGCGCATTCAGACACTCAATGAGCTTGCCGTTGCAAAAGAACATGCCGAATCGGCCGACAGGCTGAAATCCGCTTTCCTTGCCACCATGTCGCACGAACTTAGGACCCCGCTTAATTCGATAATAGGTTTTACGGGTATAATCCTGCAGGGAATAGTCGGACCATTAAATGATGAACAGAAAAAACAACTGGGCATGGTACGCGGGAGCGCGCAACACCTGCTCTCCCTTATTAACGATGTCCTTGATATATCAAAGATTGAAGCAGGTCAGATGCGGATAGCGCATGAAAATTTCAGCCTTGGTCAAACTATTGAAAAGGCCGTTGAAAGCGCGCGTCCTCTTGCGGAAAAAAAAGGAGTCGATCTTGCGTTCTCAATATCTCCCGGAATCGATACTATTACCGGCGACCGACGGAGGATAGAGCAGATTCTTCTGAACCTGATCGGCAACGCCATAAAGTTTACGGAAAAGGGTATTGTTAAAGTAGAATGCGAACAGAAAGACGGAGAAGTAAATATAAGGGTTATTGATACGGGCATTGGAATCAGAGCTGAAGACATGGAAACAATTTTTCAGGCATTCAGGCAGATCGACTCGGGACTTACACGAAAATATGAAGGAACGGGACTGGGCCTTTCCATCTGTAAAAGGCTTGTAGAACTCATGGGCGGTAAAATATGGGTAACAAGCGTATGGGGTTCCGGAAGCACATTCAGTCTGTCCCTTCCTCTGGAAAGGAAAGATGCATGAAAGGAAAAATCCTTGTTATAGAAGACAATGAGCAGAATCTTTATCTGGTAAGATACATACTTGAACAGAAAAATTACGAAGTATTTGCAGCTACGGACGGCAAATCAGGTATAGAAACGGCGGCTTCACTCAAACCGGACCTCATTCTTCTCGATATACAACTCCCTGGTATGGATGGTTACGCTGTTGCCCGTAATCTAAGAAAGAATCCGGTTCTCGCAGAAACGCCTATTGTTGCCGTTACCTCATATGCGATGCAGGGCGACAGAGAGAAGGTGATGGAAGCAGGCTGCAACGGATATATAGAAAAGCCGATTGATCCGGATACCTTTGTGGAAAAAATTGAACAACACCTGCCGGTAAAACATAAGAGGTGAATAATGGCGATAACACGGATTTTAATTGCCGATGACAACAGCACCAATCTTTACATGCTGGAAAGCCTGCTGAAGGGACACGGTTTTGAAGTGACTTTGGCTGAAAACGGTAAAGATGCCCTGGATAAGGCCAGGCTCAATCCTCCGGATCTTATCATCTCGGATATCCTGATGCCGTTGATGGACGGATACACCTTATGCAGACATTTAAAATCGGATGAGCAGCTGAAGCATATACCCTTTGTATTTTACACCGCCACATATACCGAGCCGAAA
>JAUPLM010000216.1 GCA_030836965.1 Thermodesulfobacteriota bacterium
ATGAGATCAGCCGCCGTACCCTGTATCGGGGTGTTCACGGCGATGCGCTCAGCCGCCGCCCGTACGATTTTATTCGAACTGTCTATGTCGGTAAGAAGTCTTATGCGACCGAGAAGTGTGGCCGATTTTTTGTTTTCGAGAGCCTCTTTCTTTGTCCGGTCGATAAACGCCTTTACTCCTTTGTATCTCGCGAAGTAGTTGTCTATGTAAGTCTGGGCCATCTTCTGGCTGATCCCAAGCTCCCTTGAAAGGCTGAAAGCGCCCATTCCGTAAATGATGCTGAAATTTATTATCTTTGCCTGCCTTCGAAGCTCCGGCGTTATAAATTCCGGGAAAACCTGGAATACCTCGGTTGCGGTTCTATTATGAATATCCTCATCTTCCGAAAATGCCTTTATAAGGATTTCGTCATCGGAGCAGTGGGCGAGTAATCTCAGTTCGATCTGGGAATAATCGGCGGAAAGGAGGCTCCATCCTTTTTGAGGAATGAAGGCGCTTCGTATCTCTTTTCCTTCATCCGTTTTAACCGGAATATTCTGCAGGTTCGGGTCCGAACTGCTGAGCCGTCCTGTAGCAGTGACTGTCTGGTTATATGACGTATGCACACGACCGGTCGCCGGATTCACCATTTCTATGAGGGCATCGGCGTATGTTGATTTTAATTTGGCAAGCGTCCGGTGCCTCAGTATAAGCGCCGGCATTTCGTGCTTTGAGGCAAGCTCCGTAAGAACATCCACATCGGTTGAGTAGCCCGTCTTTTTTTTCGTCTTCTTCATGACCGGAAGGGAGAGCTTTTCAAAAAGAACCTCTCCGAGCTGCTGCGGCGACTTTATGTTGAAAGTCATGCCCGCGAGTGAATATATACTGCCTTCAAGCTCTTCTATCTGCGCTTCAAAATGTTTAGATAGTTCGTGAAGCCTTGCCGTATCAACACAGATGCCTTTCATCTCCATTTTCATGAGAACCGGGATAAGAGGCATTTCGACATCTTCAAAAAGATCCTTTACCCCGATATCGGAAAGCATCGGAAAAAGCACATCACGGGCCATAAGTGTGATGTCGGCATCTTCACAGGCATAAGATACGGCCTTTTCCACCGGAACGCCCGCAAAACCATTTTCCGGCTTTTTCCTGCCCACCGTCTCTTCGAAGGTGATTTTTTTATGACCCAGGAAATCAAGGGCTATCTGATCGAGGTTGTGCGCGCGCTTGGAGGGATTTATAAGATATGACGCGACCATCGTATCGAATGAAACTCCGGCAAGCGCGGCCCCGTGGCGTTTCAGGACGATCCAGTCATACTTTATATTCTGGCCTGTTTTTTTTATCGAGGGATTTTCAAAGACGCTCTTAAGTTTGAGAAGTACTTCTATTCTGTCAGGCTGAACGGGCGCGCCTTCATATTTATGGGCAAGCGGTATGTAAAACGCTTCATTTGGCTTTAATGAAAATGAAATCCCGACAAGTTCGGCTTTCATCGGGTTTTCGGAGGTTGTCTCGGTGTCGAGGGCAAAATGGTCCGCCGATTCAAGCCTCGGGATTACCGCGGAAAGCGTTTCCATATCGGGAATGAGTTTATAATCCTTTCCCGATAGATCTGAAGTGCCGGATACGCTCTGCTGAAGCTGCCTGAACTCAAGCTCCTGAAACAGCGCTGATAATTTTTGATTGTCGGGATTTTTAAAACGAAACGAATCGATGTCGAAATCGAGAGGTACCTTTGTATCTATTTCGACAAGCCGCCTGCTTAAAAAAGCCTGCTCCTTAAACTGGATCAGGTTTTCATGCTGCTTTTTCCTGGTGATGGATACGAGATTCTCATAAAGATTATCCATGCTTCCGAAAGTTTTTATAAGTTCAAGAGCGGTCTTGGGACCAATGCCGGGCACTCCCGGAACATTATCCGAAGTATCTCCTGAAAGCCCCATGACATCTATTATCTGCCGCGGATCAACTCCTGTTTCTTCCTTCAGGGATTTTAAATCGGTTGTCTTATCCTTCATGGGATCCCAGATAACCGATTTATCCGTAACAAGCTGGAGAAAATCCTTGTCTCCTGTCACCATTACTACAAAAAAGCCCGATTCCTCAGCCCGGCGCGCTATAGTTCCTATAAGATCATCCGCTTCATACCCCGGCATTTCAATTACGGTAAGATTAAAGGCCCTTGTTATATCCTTTATATAGGGTATCTGCACCTGCAGATCTTCCGGCATGGGAGGCCGTGTCGCCTTGTAATCTTTGAAAAGTTCATGCCTGAAGGTCGGTCCCTTTGAGTCAAAAACCATAACCGCGTATTTCGGGGCCCAGTCATCCATGAGTTTGATAAGAATCCTGGCAAATCCGAAGATAGCGTTCGTGGGAAGTCCCTTTGAATTGGAAAGGCTCCTTATGGCGTGGTAAGCCCGGTGAATATAAGCGCTTCCGTCGATAAGAAAAATCGTTTTATCAGGATAGTCGTTGGTTTTTTTCAAAATAGTTCCTTAATTAGTGTCCATCCGGAAACTATATTCGGACACATGCAAGTTTCCAATTCGGAAATAGGCAATTTTGGGCAAGCTCAAGGAAATCAAGGGATTGCGCTTAAGACGTACGGATAGTACGTCGCACAAGAAATCCCGCAGATTGACAAAGAGATCGCCTAAAAGGGCCATTTCCGGATGGAAACTAATTATAATCCCAGCGCAGGAGCGATATCAGTCATAGCCTTTATGCTTATTCCCACAAACTCATCAAGCGGAATGCCTGTTTTTTCGCACTCCGATATCCTCTCCCTGCTGACCGCGCGGGCGAAATGAGGGGTTTTCATCCTTTTTGTAACGGAACTAACTTTGACGCTTGAAATTTTTTTATCCGGATAAATAAGGGCTGTAGCCACTATCATACCCGTTATGCTTTCGGCGCAGGCCAGCGCGTGCTCGAAGATTGTCGAGCGGACAAGGCCAAGTCCTTCCGCGTTATGCTTTTTAATCACGTCGGCTATCTCAGGTGAAACCCCTTTTTCTTCAAGTATCTTTGCCGAAACCGCGCCATGACT